>JBGTNK010000292.1:0-3029 GCA_041743125.1 Chitinophagaceae bacterium | reverse complement strand
AAGTTTATCAGAGAAATTGAAAACCATGTTCACTTCCTGGTATAAAGCAAGCACCTCACTGCCTAATTTTTTTTTCTCCAGGTCCTTTTGTGCCAGTAGGGATAAAAGCGTTGCAATAGCTGATGCTTTATCGTCGCCTTTTACCCAACCCAGAATTTCGTCATCTAATAATACGGGGTGACTGTGATTGATTAGTGCCTCCTTATCGCCGGATAAAAAATTTTCTTCTGCATCTTCAATTCTTATTTCCGCTTTTAGTTGGTCAAGAAAAGATTGAAGCATGGAAGAGTTGCCATTTTTTTTTCCAATTATATTTTTCAAACTTAATTTGGACATAAAAGGTAAAGTGGGAAATGGTGATAATGGAAAGTGAAACGGTGAAGTTATTCAATTTGTACTTTTTGTTAATTGACCAGCGTAAAAAAATACTCGGTAGTATAATCAATCAAGACCCAAAACCTCTCTTGCTTTTTGAAGTATAATTTCAGGATCAAATGGCTTGGTCATATATACATCAGCGCCAACTTCCTGTCCCCGCTGGCGATCCAGTTCCTGTCCTTTTGCCGTCAACAAGGCGATATAGACATTATCCATCCCCAGCTCTTTTTTTACTTTTTTGCAAACATCCATACCATTCATTTTCGGCATCATCACATCCAGGAAAACCAGCCGGGGTTTCTCCTCTTGAATAAGTTGCAGGGCGATCTCACCATTTTCAGCAGTCAGAAATTCTACATCTTCATCTTCCAGTTCTTCAAGGGTTTGTTCTATTAACATCCGGATATGCGCTTCATCATCTACTATCAAAATTTTTTGTCCCATGTGATATTTTTAATTATTCTTAATTACAATCAAACTACCTTAAAATTCAATTTCTATAAATCCTGGTTTAAATCAGCTTTATGTACCATCTTACCTTCCCTGCAATCAAGACCGATAATCAATTGTCCTTACTGGTAAATAAGAAACAAAACATTTTCCAAACCTTTTTCAAACCGTAAGGACTGAACTATTTCATTTTTATCAGATAAAACAGAATTGAGAATAATGATATCCGGTTGATTCAATATCGCTTTTTCAACCAATTCTTTACCATCAGATTCCACTACCTGGTATCCTTTTGCCTGCAATACATCCGTTAAGGTGCGCACAGCCGTACTGTCCTCATCTACTACCATCACTTTTTTCTTTGACTTACCCTGTTCAAGCAAACTGCCTACTTCTGAAAAAAGTTGTGCGGTGTCAATGGGTTTGGTGAGGTAGCGATCTACACCAATCCTGAACCCCCTGGCCTTATCCTGTACAATGGAAAGCACGATGATAGGAATGTCCATTGTTTGCGGATCGTTCTTTAAAATGGCCGCTACATCAAATCCATTCATCTCTGGCATCATTACGTCAAGAATGATAAGGTCAGGACGATGTTTTCGTACACAGGCCAGCGCTTCTTTTCCATTTGAGGCCTGTTCAATAAGATAACCGGCATCAGTTAATTCCTGGTTAAGCAAGGAGCGGATGGAATCATCATCATCAACAACAAGAATGGTAGAATGGTGACCATTTAAATTTAATTTGGATTGCTCCATCTGTTCTTTCAACTGTTTAACCAGGTCATCAAGATGAAGAGGTTTTGCAATATCAGTTTTTGCCTTCAGCGGTAATGCAAATGAAAAAGTACTGCCTTTTCCTTTTTCACTTTCCAGCCATATCCTTCCGCCATGATGTTCTACAATTTCTTTGCAGATAGGGAGACCAAGCCCGGTTCCTTTTGGCTTATCTGTCAGGGTATCTTCTACCACTTGTTTGAATTGTTCAAATACAGCTTCATAATCGGTTTGTGCAATACCAATACCCGTATCTGTTATACTGGTAATAACTTCATTTCTTTTCCGCGTAATGCTGCAGGTGATCATGCCGGAAGGTGTAAATTTTACAGCATTAGAGATCAGGTTGACCATTACTTGTATTAGCTTATCCCGGTCGCCCATAACCGAAGGAAGATTTTTTTGAATATGGGTTCTTAATTCTAAACTTTTTTGATCGAACAGAGAAGTTGTGGCGGAAATAGCTCTTTCAGCCACTTCCTGCATGGATACGGATTCTATATTCCATTCCATTTTACCGGCTTCAATTTTGGCCAGATCCAGTACTTCATTTATAAGGTTGGTTAATCTTTCACCTTCTGAAATAACCACTTTCAGATTTTCGGAGATCTGGTGAACCGTTTTTTCTGTTTTTGGATCACTCGTATCGGTTGCAGGAAATATTTTTTCTTCTAATCTTTTTTTAATGATCTTGGCAAACCCTAAAACAGATGTAAGCGGGGTTCTTAACTCGTGGCTTACAGTAGAGAGAAAAGCACTCTTGGCCTGGTTTGCTTTGTCAGCAGTTTTACTGGCTTCTTCTGCTTCCTGTTTTGCAAGGGTTACTTCTTCAAACAACTGGGCTTTTCTTAATGCCACACCAACTGATGCAGCAATAGTAGACAACAGCCGCTGATCATTTTCATTAAAACGATTTTCACTCTCGGTACTTTGAATACTGATGACTCCTATGATCTCGTCGCCGACAGGAACAGGAACACCAAGATAGGAAGCTGCGGGAAGACCGAGTTGCTGAACTCCTAATTTGATCGTTTGCTCATTCAGATCTTTATTAATCAAAAGCGGTTTTCCTGTTAGCAGTATCTGGGAAGTCAACCCTTCTCCTAATTTCATCGGGGTCAGGTCATCCCCAAATTGATAAGGGAAATGAATAATCTTTGTGGCTGTGTCCAACAGTGCCAGGTAAACTATGTTGGCTTTAAACAAGTCCTTTAACTGGTCACCTACCAGTTTTATCAGGTCTTCGGGATTTATTTGAGATGCTAATGTCTGGCTGATATTATTAACTGTACTTAATTCTGTTGCTCTTTGTTTTGTTTCATCGAGCAGCCGGGTGGTTTCATCAAAAAGCCTGGCATTTTCAAGAGCCACACCCATACTGCTGGTAAGAGTAGTTAACAAACTTAGTTCGGAGTCGCTAAAAGC
>JBGTNK010000291.1:0-10300 GCA_041743125.1 Chitinophagaceae bacterium | reverse complement strand
GGAAGCACTTACAAATGCTGTGCTTGGAATAGTGATTGCGAAGGATGGAAACATTTTTGGTTCTACAGATGTGTTTCTCGAAGGTCGCCGTGCTCAGATTCGAACCGAAGAAACAAACTTTGGAAACCTTTCCGCTGATGCTAATCTTTGGTTTGGAAAGCAAATTGATCCAACCACAAAATCAAGAGCTGTGCCCATTTATCAAACAACATCCTATGGCTTTAGCAGCACAGAAAATGCGGCCAATCTTTTTGGGTTACGTGAATTTGGAAATATTTATACAAGGATCATGAATCCAACTACAGATGTTTTTGAACAACGTATGGCAGCCCTGGAGGGTGGTGTAGCAGCTCTGGCAACGGCTTCCGGGCAGGCAGCCCAATTCCTGGCTCTGACAAATATTATGCAGTCTGGAGATAATTTTATTAGTACTCCTTTTCTTTACGGAGGAACTTATAATCAATTTAAAGTTTCATTTAAGCGATTGGGTATTGAAGCACGGTTTGCAGAAGGAGACGACACTGAATCATTTGTTCCCCTGATCGATAAAAACACAAAAGCCATCTATCTTGAAAGCATCGGTAATCCACGTCTCAACATTCCGGATTTTGAGAAATTTGCCGCTCTTGCAAAGGAGTATGATCTGCCGCTTATAGTTGATAATACATTTGGCGCCGGAGGTTATTTAATTCGTCCTTTAGAACTAGGAGCCAATGTAGTTGTTGACTCAGCAACCAAGTGGATTGGTGGCCATGGTACAAGCATAGGAGGCGTAATAGTTGACGGAGGTAATTACAATTGGGCAAATGGAAAATTCCCGCAATTCACTGAGCCATCTGAAGGATATCATGGCTTAAAATTCTGGGATGTCTTCGGTGATGGCAATCCGTTAGGCCTTCCGAATATTGCTTTTGCAATCAGGGCCCGGGTAGAAGGTCTACGGGATTTTGGGCCCTCATTAAGTCCTTTTAATTCTTTTCTGCTTCTGCAAGGACTTGAAACCTTATCCTTGAGAGTAGAACGGCATGTTCAAAATGCGTTGGCATTAGCCACCTGGCTGGAACAACATCACCAGGTAGAATATGTCTGGTATCCTGGCTTGAAGAGCAGTCCATATAACGCTTTGGCTAAAAAATATCTAAAAAATGGCTTTGGCGGTATTTTAAATTTTGGCATCAAAGGAGGAATTGAAAATGGAAGGAAATTTATTGACTCCTTGCAGCTAATCAGTCACCTGGCCAATGTAGGTGATGCGAAGTCGCTTGCCATTCATCCTGCCTCCACTACGCACGAACAATTGAGTGAAGCGGAACAAAAAGCCTCCGGCGTATTGCCCAACCTGGTGCGCATCAGTGCCGGCATTGAACATATTGATGATATCAAAGCAGATTTTGACCAGGCATTTGAAAAAGTATTCTCAAAAGAATTAGTAGCATAAAATGATTTCCATTTTTAAGTCAGATCAACCATTTACTTTAGAGTCAGGTGTAACCCTTCCGGGTTATCACCTGGCTTATACAACGCTGGGGAAATTAAATGCTGCAAAAACAAATGTAGTATGGATATTTCATGCTCTTACAGCCAATAGTAACCCATTAGAATGGTGGCCTGGCCTGGCTGGTGATGGCAAATTTTTTGATCCGGCAAAGTATTTTATCATATGTGTTAATAAACCTGGCAGTCCTTATGGAAGTATTTCTCCCTTAAGCGCTAATCCAGGTACGGGAGAAACCTATTATCACGACTTCCCATTATTTACTATTCGTGATATGATCAAGACTTACCAGCAATTAAAAGATCACCTGGGAATTAAAAAAATCTTCATTTCATTAGGAGGAAGTACTGGTGGTATGCAGTTGCTGGAATGGGCAATAGAGGAACCGGAATTATTTGAACACATAGTACCCATTGCCACCAATGCCGTTTTATCTCCATGGGCAATTGCTTTTAATGCCTCGCAAAGAATGGCGATTGAAGCTGATAGCAGCTGGCTGGAGCGACGACCAGATGCAGGACAAAAAGGATTAGCAGCAGCAAGGGCCATAGCCTTATTATCCTACCGCCATTACAATGGATATGATATTACCCAGGCAAGAGATAAATCTTTTGTATCATTAACAAATGATGTTTTATATGCTTCAGATAATTACCAGCGTTACCAGGGATTAAAACTGGTGAATCGCTTTAATGCACTGTGTTATTACCGGCTCAGCCAGAGTATGGACAGTCATGATGTGGGTTGGAATAGAGGTGGGGTAGAATTGGCATTAAAAAAAATAACTGCAAAAACATTGGTGATCGGAATAAGATCCGATATGCTTTATCCGATTGAAGAACAGAAGTACCTGCAAAAAACGATCCGCGGAGCTGATTTACTGGATATAGCAAGTGACTTTGGTCATGACGGATTTTTGCTGGAGTATGAGAAAATCGAAAAGGCATTAAATAGTTTTATTGAAGCCAAATCATCCCCTCATTTAAAAGTAGTCAATGAGTAATTCGCAGGTTTAGATAGGGTAATTGGAAACATATCTTAAACAGCAATCCTCTTTTTATTAAAAGTAAAATTGAACTGAAAAAGAAAATAAGATGGAAACACATAAGCAATTAGTCATTGGATTATTTGGTTTTGGAGTAGTAGGTGAAGGCCTGTTTAAGGTACTCAAACAAACTCCTTCGCTAAACGCGGAGTTAAAAAAAGTATGTATAAAAAATCCGGAAAAAAAACGCAATGGCCCTGAATCACTTTTTACAACTGATAAAGATTTATTGCTTAATGACCCGGAAATAAATGTGATTGTGGAAGTAATTGATGATGCAGACGCAGCCTTCCAGATAGTAACTACTGCTTTAAGAAATGGGAAAAACGTTGTTAGTGCCAGTAAAAAAATGATTGCTGAACACTTACCCGCCCTATTGCAATTACAAGAACAGACCGGCCAATCGTTCTTATATGAATCAGCAGCCTGTGCATCCATTCCTGTCATAAGAAATCTTGAAGAATATTATGACAACGACCTGTTACATTCGATAAAAGCCATAGTAAACGGATCCACAAATTTCATTTTGACAAAAATGTTTGAAGAAGGCATTGATTTTAAAAAGGCCCTTATGCTGGCCCAGCAATCAGGCTTTGCCGAAAGTAATCCCAAACTTGATGTGGAAGGGTATGATGCAGTAAATAAATGGACTTTCCTGCTAACGCATGCATACGGTATTGTTGAAAAACCATCTGATATATTATTCAACGGCATTCAAAATATCCAGGAAAGTGATGCGCTGGTGGCTACCGAAAAAAATCAGCAGATTAAGTTAGTAGCTCAGGCCAATAAACTTCAGAATGGCAAGGTGGCTGCATTTGTGTTACCTCAGTTTGTTAAGCAAGATGACCATCTTTCCTTTGTAAAAAATGAATACAACGGTGTAGTAATTGAAAGTGGGTTTGCCGATAAGCAATTCTTTTATGGTAAGGGAGCCGGAAGTTTTCCCACCGCTTCGGCTGTTCTCAGCGATATTTCAGCATTACGGTATCAGTATAAATATGAATATAAAAAACTGTATCATCATCAGCCTCATGAATTAAGCAAGGATTTTTTTCTCCGGGTTTATGTAAGTTTTGATGATCTCAAGGTTATTCCCCGGGACCGCTTTGAATGGCTGGAAGAATGGCACGCACAGGAAGAAAGAAAATATCTTGTGGGTGTAATTTCATTCCGTGAATTAAAAGAAAATAATTGGTGGAAAGAAAATAACACGTCCCTGATCCTGACACCTGAACCGGTTATTGAAGATGTAGAAATAAGAAAGTTGAAGAAAAAAAGCCTGGAACTGGCCGGTCTTATCTGATCAAATTCTGAAGGTCCTTTTTTAAAATTTCTTTTTAGTTGGAAGTGAAGAAACTTACCCGCTATTTTCCTTTGGTATTATTACCTTACTTTAGCCTGCAAGAATAGATACCTAATTCCATTTACACCAACAATTATATTGCAGCGAAAAGCTTACTTCTTACCTGGGTTTATAAATTTTTATATTTAGAATTATTTTGAAAGATTATTATGAAGGAACTATCAGTTGTTATCACTGTTCTGAATGAAAAAGATAATATAAAGCCATTGATAGAAGCGATCCGGAATGCTTTGGAGGGAATAAACTATGAAGTGGTTTTTGTAGATGACGGATCAACAGATGGAACCCAGCACCAAATAAAAAAATATGCAGATGAACGGATGGTGTTAGTGGAACTCAGACGGAATTATGGGCAAAGCACAGCCATGACCGCAGGAATTGATTATGCTTCCGGTACTTACATAGCTTTGCTTGATGGAGACCTGCAAAATGATCCTTCTGATATTCCCTTCATGCTAAAAAAACTGAAAGATGAGGATTGGGATGTAGTTGCCGGCAATCGAAATAAAAGACAGGATGGCGTTTTCCTGAGAAAACTTCCTTCCAAAATCGCCAATTCAATTATTCGCCAGGTGACGGGTGTTTATATCAAAGACTATGGGTGTACCTTAAAAATTTTCAAGCATGAGATTGCGGAAGACCTGGGCATATATGGAGAATTACATCGATTTATTCCCGTGCTTGCAAAAATGCAGGGTGCTAATATTACCCAGGTAGATGTAAAACACCATCCCCGGACTTTTGGAAAATCAAAGTATGGTATTGGCCGCACTTTTAAAGTAATGGCCGACCTGGTAACTGTTATTTTCTTCCGGAAGTATATTCAGAAGCCGATGCATTTATTCGGCATTATGGGATTTATATCCCTTGGATTGGGTTTGCTGATCAACCTTTACCTGTTGATCATAAAAATTATGGGACAGGATATTTGGGGAAAGCCATTACTGATTTTAGGCTTGATACTTTTATTGGGCGGCATTCAATTGGTTACTATCGGCATACTTACTGAAATTAGCATTAGAAATTATTTTGAAGGATCAAATAGAAAAACCTACCAGGTCAGAAGGATAATAAATGGCACAAACGAAACGCTGGAGCGTCCTTAAGCTTTTATTGAAACTTGTTTTCACATCTCTGCTTGGTTACTTTGTTTTTCAAAAAATAGATTTCCAACAGGTGAAATCGATATTCGTAAAAAGTGATCCCCGGTATATCCTGGCTGCAGCGTTCGTTTATTTTGTTTCCCAGGTTGTTTCTTCCTGGCGACTGCTGGGTTTCCTGCGCTGCATTGGTCTTCCGCTTCGTTTTGGATTTAATTTCCGGTTATATATGCTGGGTATGTTTTATAATGTTTTCCTTCCCGGGGGCATCGGCGGCGATGGTTACAAAATTTATTTGCTGAGAAAAAAATTTCAGAAACCTACGAGGAAAATATTTTTATCCCTTTTGCTTGACCGCGCCAGCGGTTTATGGGCTATCTGTATCCTGGCTTTCTTTCTTATGTTATTTATTCCCCATTTTCAGTATTGGCAATGGTGGCCGGTTCTTATTATCATTTCTATAACCCTGATCGATTTCATTATATACAAAACCATTTTTTCAACTTATATAAAAAATTTTCTGCCAGCCCATGGTAAAGCCATACTGGTGCAATCTCTGCAGCTCTTATGTGTTTTCCTTATTCTATCATCGCAGCAACATTCGGGTAATTTATTACCTTATCTTTTTAGTTTTTTGCTTACCACGGTGGCAACCATCGTTCCATTAAGTATAGGTGGGCTGGGCCTTCGGGAATATGTAATTTTGAATTGCGCCATTTTTTTTGGACTCGATGAAACCCTGGCTGTTTTCACTACACTATGTTTTTATTTACTATCAACACTCATAGCGCTTCCCGGCGCCTGGTTTGCCTTACAGCAAAGAGAGTTTGATCCTATGCCAGGGGAAACCCAGGCAAAGGCGGTTGAAGATGAGGCGGAAAAGGTCATCCGTTCGCATCAAAATATTCCTTAAACCATTTTTGAAAGGAGGCGAGACCCTCTTGAAGTTCAGTAGTGGGATTATAATCCAACAATCTCTTAGCTTTTGAAATGTCAGCAAATGTAATGGGCACATCACCGGGTTGCTCTGCCTGCCAGTCAATGATGGCCTGTTTACCGCAAATCGTTTCGATAGCACCGATCAAATCTGACAACTTTATAGTTTTATGATTGCCCAGGTTGATGATTTCAAAACCTGATCCCTGGTAATTCATTGCTGCCATTATGCCCTTTATTGTATCAGCAATAAAGGTATAGTCTCTGCTGGTGGACCCATCACCAAAAACAGGTATAGGACTGTTGGTCATAATAGATCTAAAAAATTTGTGGATCGCCAGGTCCGGTCGCTGAGAAGGACCATATACGGTGAAAAATCTTAAGGCAAGAAACCGAATTCCATACAAGTGACTATAAACATGGCCGAGCATTTCTCCTGAAAGTTTAGTGGATGCATATGGGCTAATGGGAAGCAGACTACCTGTTTCCTTCCAGGGTACTTTCTTATTGATACCATAAACACTGCTTGAAGAAGCAAAAACAAATTGCTTAACCGATCTTTCCCTGGCAAATTCCAGTAAGACCTGGGTACCTCCCACATTTACGTCCTGGTATAAAATGGGATCTTTTATACTGGGCCTAACTCCTGCTTTGGCAGCCAGGTGAACAATGATAATCAAGTCATCGTCTATTTTCCCAAGGCATTTTATATCCCGGATGTCACCTTCAATCAACTTAAAATTAGGGTGATGAGCAAACCTGCTGATATTCCATTTTTTTTGTTCTAAAGAATAGAAATCATCAAAATTATCGAGGCAGGTGATGCGATAATTGCCTTTTGTTAACAAAGCTTCTATAAGATTACTTCCTATAAATCCTGCTCCGCCTGTTACTAAAACATGATCCATTTCTGCCGATGATTTAAAAAAATATATTCTTTTAGTACGATTAGGTCTTTCAGGTATTAAAAATAAAAACCAATGAACATGAACGCTGAATTTTCTACCACCTTTATTGTAACCAGCTGCCTGGGCCCGGGTATTAATAAAGCAATAAATAATAACAGCGAATGTATCTTAATTTGTTAAACCTATACCTCATTCAAATTTATTATCCTTGTACCTGCTTTTGCATTTTTTCTATAGAATTCCAGCAACCGGCGATCAATTAAAGGCCATACCCGTGGTACCACTATTTTTAGAATTAGATTTGCCACACAACCGATTAATATGTATTCGAAATCATTTGGCCTCCTTAAAAATGACAACCGGGTTGAATATGCCTTAGGATTTTTTTGCCTGGTTATTTACTCCGGCACGTTCTTTTTCCCGTTACTGGATAAGGATGCAGCACATCATGCCAATATTGCCCTATATATGTATCAAACGGATGATTATATCAGTCTTGTAGACCGGGGTAATGATTATTTGGATAAACCCCATTTATTATTCTGGGCTTCATTGATCAGTTTCAAAATTTTTGGGATCAATACTTTTGCTCACCGTCTTCCTGCAATGCTTTTTGCTCTTCTATCTATTTATAGCACTTACAAACTGACCAGGTACCTGACAGACAAGGCCACAGCAAGAATAGCGGCTATTATTCTGGCTACCGCCCAATCATTTGTATTGTCCATTACTGATGCCCGGATGGAAACACCCCTTACGGCGGGAATTATCTTTGGATTGTGGCATTTCATAATATATACAGACCAGAAAAAAATTTTCAACCTGCTGGCAGGTGTTATCGGAATAGCCATTGCCTTTTCAACAAAAGGCTGGCTGGGGCCTGTAATTGTTTTTATTGCTCTCTTCTTTCATATACTGCTTCACCGGCGCTGGCGGATATTGGCTTTGCCTAAGACCTGGCTCATTGTCCCTTTATTCTTTGTTTTTATCAGCCCGGTTCTTTATGCATACTATATACAGTTTGATCTTCACCCGGAGAAAATAATCCGGGAGAGAAATAACAATTCGGGCATTCAGTTTATTTTATGGGGACAGCTTTTTGAAAGATATAAAGGCTTTGATGAAGGAGGCCGCTACAGCGATCCGTTCTTTTTGTATCACACATTTCTCTGGGCATTTTTCCCCTGGTGTATAGCCGCATATGTAGCCTTATTGTTTTGGCTGCGCCGGTTGATCTGGTTTAGAAAGTGGAAGCATCCTGCAAATTTTGCTGCTCTTTCTTTTTTGCTAATTATGGTGGCGCTGGCTTTTTCTAAATTTAAGATGCCCCATTATATCATTATGTTGTTTCCATTAGCTACAATTTTCACAGCTTCCTACTTGCGGCATGTTTTATCTTTCCCAAAAGGAGTTAAATTATTTTTTCCCATTCAAATAGCCTTCGCTTTAATCGCTATACTACTTGCCACGGCGCTGAATTATTATTTTTTTAAACCCAATTCCTGGATTTTACTGGTAACTCCTCCAATACTACTGGCAGGAATTGTCTGGCTTTTTTATAACAAGCAATTAAAAAAAGGAATTAAAATTATTTATATCAGTGCGGCAGCCTCTGTGTTTTTCAACTTTTTATTAAACTGCAATTTTTTTCCTCAATTGCTCACTTTCCAGGGAGGCAATGAAATGGCGAAGCAAATGCAAGAGAAAAATATAGACATTCCCGGCAACCAAATCCTGCTAATAGAAACAAATGCTCACAGTTTTGATTTCTATCGGGGTTATTGCCATGCTGTGTCTCCACCGATTGAAGATCTGAAAAAACATTACCCGCAAACTAAAGAGAATTATTTTCTTTTAAGCAGGGATAACCGGAATACGTTAATGGAGCAGGGATTCAGGGTGGAGCCCATTATCAGCGTAAAAGATTATAATGTTGCCAAAGTAAGTTATAAATTTTTAAACCCTGCCACCCGCGGCCAGAGAATGGATACACTGATGCTTGCAAAAATTTATTTGGAATAGAAGCAATTTATTAAGCCCGATTGAAAATTTCTTTGTTCTGCGGGTATCTAACAATAAGGAAAAACAATAACGAACCTCCGCATTCCAGCAATTCCGCATTTTTCCCATGGGGTATCAGGGAAGTAAAAACAAGAACTAATATAAAACCAATCACCTGGTATACTTGAGGAATGGGTATGGCTGATGCGTTTAAGAATTTCTGTATCCTTTTATTCCTTTTATACAAAAAGGGAACTACCAAAAGGAAAATTGCTAACCCAATACTTAATATAACGGAGAATATTAATTTATTTATTTTAACCCCGTCAACCACCAGGTTGTGCAGGTTTGTTTCCTGCTGGGCATTGTGCTGCCTGAAATATTCAGGAGTTGCAATTCCGAATATCCGCTGGCCCCATGATATTTCCTCTCCCGCTGCAAAAAACAAGAATAATCCGAAGCAAAAAGTAACGAATAAAAACCATTTACTTTTTTTTTGCAGCAGCCTGGCAAGTCGATAAAAACAAACAATTGAACCCATTAAAAGCCCCGCCACGGTCAGCCACTCCGCAATACCATCCTCTTGTACAAATATTTCAAACCAGGAAGTATTCATGAAAAAAAATAAGAACCCTGCGCTTACAATAAGGCCAACAAGGATCAAAGTGATCCTTTCCCATAGAGACAATTTAGAATAATACATAAAATCTGATCTTTAAAAATATCATAGCCGGTTATTAGTTACTTTAATGAATAGGTTTTCAAAACAATATTATCCCGAATTAACAACAACTGTATGCAAAGTAAAAATGGAGTATAGAATTTCCTGAATTTACTTTATTATAAAGAAGAGAGGAAAAGTTTTATTCGGATAACCCATCATCATGAAATAAAATAATCCCCAAGTTGGCTACGTGCTGATATTGTAAATGGACGATCTGTTTGTCGGGAAGACATACCGCCGATGGCGGGAGAACCTGCGACCCCCTGGTCCCAAACCAGGTGCCCCGCCGGAAGGCGGGGCTACTTCCCTGCTATTAGTTTTTTGAATGCTTCACCGCCTTTCCAATTCTTTATTTGCTTCTCTCTTTTCAATGCTGTTGCTTTCGACTCATATCGTTCAAACAATACTAACCTGAAGGGAATTCTATTCTTTGTGGATCTTTGCATCCCCACGTTATGAAAATTCAATCGTGCTTCCACATCAGATGTGCTTCCAATGTAATGCCTATTATCTTTCAGACTTTGTAATATGTATACGTAATAAGCAGGCATAAAAAAATGGCTCTTTTCAGAGCCATTTTGTAGTCGGGAAGACATCCCGCCGATGGCGGGAGAACCTGCGACCCCCTGGTCCCAAACCAGGTGCCCCGCCGGAAGGCGGGGCTACTTCCCTGCTATTAGTTTTTTGAATGCTTCACCGCCTTTCCAATTCTTTATTTGCTTCTC
>JBGTNK010000290.1:0-2336 GCA_041743125.1 Chitinophagaceae bacterium | reverse complement strand
CGTTTGAGGAGTAATGGGAATAAATTCTAATAGTATGTAGTATGACATTTATTTATGGTTATATAATTAATGAAACTGTGCACATCATCGCTGATTCAGCTGAAACGTCAATTAACTATACCTTTATTAAGAAGATTGACGGCCGAAACTCATTAGGAGAAATCGCTTATATTGATGATAAAAAAATTGTTAGAGAAGGTGCTCAAAAAATATATAACATAAAAGACAAGTTACTTCTTGCTTTTGCTGGAAAGGTAAAAGTAGGATTTAGTGTGGTTGAAGAGATAAATTATGAACTTGATAGACCTTCCAATAATAGTAGTATTGGGGATAAATTACTAAATTATTTTGAGGGTAAAAACTTCAACAATCATTTTATTATAGGCTTTTATGAAAACAATAAACCCTATCTTTTTTTCTATCATGATAAAGATCATTATAAATTAATAGATGAGAAACAAGTTATTATATCCGGAGGTACTGATGTTCCAGAAATCAGGTCTGTTTTAAGTATGGCCTTACGACAGTGTGTTTCTTGGTCAGATAATCATACCCTGATAACTTTAATATCAATGGCTCAGGCTCAAAATATTACTCATCTTACCTTTCGTAATGGTGTAGGTGGGTTTTTTAACGGAGCTTATATTGGTCGCAAAGGTATTCATTGGGCAGGTGATTGTTTTCTCATCCTTTATTCTGCGAAAAGCTATGATAAAGGAGAGTTATTTTTCTCATACCGTTTCAATAGAGATAATGCCGTTTTCATTGTTAGCGAAGTATTTAAAAAAATGTTTACAACTGAATTTGATAGATTACGAATTAAAGAACTAAGAGCATCATGGGGTACTAAGATAGATGAACTGATATTCAATGGAGTATCTAAATTTTACGTCATGATAAGCTATGATACAGGTAAAGTTGTGATCGTAAGTGATACTTATAATAAAAGTAGTGGATTATTGAAATTTCAAAATGAGGGAAAAATTATAAAAATATTCATGCACCCTGATCTAGAGCAAGAAATGAAAACAATTAGACATCAAGCAGTACATGATGAAGGAGGATGTCAGGTGTATGTATACTTTTAGACAAAGTATTTACAACTTAATAAAAAATCCATGAATATTCTAGAATCGGTAAAGGAAGAAGTTCATAACATTGACCCGCAAGCAGAAGTGATACTATTTGGTTCACGGGCAAGGGGTGATCATAAGCTTGACTCAGATT
Organism: Chitinophagaceae bacterium; assembly: GCA_041743125.1. GTDB lineage: Bacteria > Bacteroidota > Bacteroidia > Chitinophagales > Chitinophagaceae > Terrimonas_B. Next base: position 1,109 of record JBGTNK010000290.1, on the reverse strand, counting down.
GGGATTTCCTGATCTTGCTTGAGACGTCGAGGTTTGATAAAAAGATGAAGCATGAATTATGGGATAGGCTTTATGAATTGGAATTGAAGACAGAGACAGTTATTAGCAGCCTCATACACTCTAAGTCCGATTGGCAAAAAAGAGCATTCACCCCCATTTACCAAATCATTGAAAAAGAAGGAATTGCTGCATGAATTATTCAAAAGAAGAATTGATCAAATATCGGCTTGAGCGAGCAAAAGAAGTGTTTGAAGATGGCGAAGTTTTGGCATCGAGAGAGCGGTGGAACTCTGCAGCAAACCGAATGTACTATGCATGTTTCTACATTGTTTCAGCCTATTTAGCGAAACGGGAACTAAAAGCAACTACACATTCCGGACTAAAAACAAATTTTAATAGGGAGTTGGTGAAAACAGGGAAAGTGAGTCAAGAAGATGGAAAGTTATTCAACAAATTATTCGGAATAAGGCAAGAGGCAGACTATGAAGACTTCGTTGAGATTGAAGAGGAAGATCTGAAACCATTAATTCCAAAAATCAAAGCACTGATTGACGAAATAGAGAAGATTATTAAAGAAGAAAACGAATATTAACTTTTCAGGCTTCATTATTAAAAACTTCCCCTAAACCACCTTTTTGCATTCTCCCGGTATATTTTATCCACCACCGTGCGGGGCAGTTGTAGGCCTTTGAAGGCGCCACTCACTTTAGGCACGGTCATCTTTTCATCCGAGGTAAAAAATCGCCAGTGCCGAAGCCGGATGTCGTGGGCATGTTTTTCCATTTCCGTCAGGGTTTTGGTGCCATCGTCGATAATATCCGTTCCATAGATGATCCTGTCCTGGTATTGCATACAGAAATCATGCACCTTTTGCCAATCATTGACGGCCTGCAATTGGAGGTGAGAAATGCGTTCGGCCAGGTCCACGGCCATATTCGGGAAACGGTCCAGTCGTTGGGCCACTTCCGCTACATTCCATTCCAAACTGCCCAGATGGGCACCAATAAATGTTAGATTGGGGTGTTTATCTATCCTACGGTCGCGGGCATCAATCTGCTCTTCATAAGAGGGGTATTCCGGATGCAGGTACATGTGGTATTGGGGATGGG
>JBGTNK010000289.1:0-15691 GCA_041743125.1 Chitinophagaceae bacterium | reverse complement strand
GACTGGTCAACAAATGTTTGCGCATTATTTTGAAAAAGCAAATGACGATAGTTGGGATCAAAACTGATGAATACCGGATGTTGTAAACATTGCTGGAGAAGTCCCTGGTAGGCCGCCTGCAAAGGACCGGGTAAGAACCCTGTGGCAGAACCAAAATGAACTATAGAAAAATCTTCGGGATGAACAGGCTCTGTATCTTTTACACTTAATTGACCGTCGGCACCCCGGTTAAAATAGAAATCTCTTTCACCATTTTCCATGAGTGAAACAAAAGCGAACGTGGTAAAAAAATGAGGATCCTGTAAAATCCATTTAGTGCTTACTCCAAATTCTTCCATGGTATCAATTAGATGCTTTCCAAACGGATCAATTCCTACTTTGGCCAGTAATTCCACCTGGCCTCCCAGTGCAGCAATGGCCGCTGCCACATTGGTAGGAGCACCTCCTGCTTTTTTTAAAAAATTATTTCCGTCAGACAATGACGATCCTTTATCGGTGCAGATCATATCAATAAGCGCTTCACCGATACATAATATTTTTTTCATAAAAATTCGTTTATAGTTAACTATATAAAAGGTATGATCGCAAATCCGTAATATTTTAGCCTGTCTCAGTCTGGTCCGGCTATATTAATATTTTGACAACTGATCTGCCGGAAATCATATATTACAATTGATAAATGATAGCCTCATAGGGTTGCAATTTTCCATCGGGTAAATGAGTATTGTAATTACTTAATACAATTTTGGAATTACTGATATCCACTCCACTGGTTGATGTGGCAATTTTGTTTTTAAAATTAAGGAGCACAAGTATTTTTTTACCATTCAGCTTGCGGGTATAAGAATAGATATCGGGGTTGTCTTTGTCAAGCAATTGGTATGAACCATACACCAGAACCGGGTTCTCTTTTCTCAGCTTTACCATATTACGGAAATAATTCAGCACACTGTTGGGTTCATTCTCCTGTGCGGCCACATTGACTGTTGTATAATCAGGATTGATTTTAATCCATGGTTTGCCTGTTGTAAATCCTGCCTGGGGCGAATGATCCCATTGCAGGGGTGTTCTTCCATTATCACGTGATGCTCTTTTTTGCAATTCTATATATTGTTTCAGATCGCCTCCATCCATCTGCAACTTTTTATATTTATTGATGGTTGCGATATCCTTGTAATCTTCGATTGAATTAAATTTTATGTTACTCATTCCCAACTCATCTCCATAATAATAATAAGGAGTGCCCCGCATACTTAATACGAAAGTGGTGAGCATCTTTGATGATGCATCTCTGTATGCCGGCTCATCATTTCCCCAATGGCTTACCATACGCGGCTGATCATGATTAGCAAGGTAAACAGAAAGCCATCCTTTTTTAGCAAAGGCGCTATCCCAGCGGGAATATATTTCTTTGAATCCAATTAAATCATAATCTGGCTGAAAGTTGCCATAATCGATTCCTTCAAAATGATAGGCCATATTCAATTCATTACGTTCAGGATCTACCAGGGCATGTGCATCTTCAAATGAACTTCCGGCGCCTTCTGCCACAGTCACGATGTCATATTTACTGAATACTTCCTTATTCATTTCCTGTAAATATTCATGGAGATGGGGTCCCATTCCGTAATACTTTATAATATTTTTTTCATATCCCTCCGGCAATGCCGGAAAGCTGGTATCCTTTGAAGCAAACTGAAATGCATCCATTCTGAATCCATCAATACCTTTATCGAGCCAGAATCTCATGATATCATGAATTTCAGTCCGCAATTTTGGATTCTCCCAGTTGAGGTCAGGTTGCTTACGTGAAAAATAATGCAGGTACCAGGCCCGGGTCAATGAGTCATACATCCAGGCATCGCTGTTAATATCAAAAAAACTCCAACGGTAAGCCGGCTTTCCTCTTTCTTCATTCCACCAGTGATAATAATTACGGTAAGGATTGGTACGGGAACTTCGGGACCGCCGGAACCATTCATGTTCATCACTACTATGGTTTACTACCAAATCCATTACCAGTTTAATTTTACGATCATGTAAGCCCCGGAGTAATTCGTCGAAATCATCCATCGTCCCAAAATCTTTCATGATGTTGCGATAATCGCTGATGTCGTAACCATTGTCGTCATTCGGTGAAGTATATATAGGGTTAAGCCAGACAGCATCTATTCCCAAACTCTTTATATAGTCCAGTTTGGAAATGATGCCCTTAAGATCACCGATGCCATCTCCATCGCTGTCTTTGAAACTGCGGGGATAAATTTGATAAACAACCGCTTCTTTCCACCATGTGCGTTCCCGGGTTTCATTTGCCTGGTCTTCTTCTTTTTTTTCGGCCGGTTTACAGGCAAAAAATAAACATAGAAGCAGGAGCAAATAGTAAATTTTTAATTTTCTCATGACAATCTATTATCGTGTTAATGGCCTGGAGCTGGGGCCGGTAATTCTAGCTCACCAACCGGCTTGCTTGTTTTAATAAATGTTGTGCACAGAGCGGCAACTAACAAGAGTGTTCCAGCAAACAAAATGGCTTTACCAGAGTCATTATTGAAAAAATGTTTTAGAATGTAACCAAATGTCAAAGTTTGAATAAGCATAGGAATGACGATCATCATATTGATAATACCCATGTACACGCCGTATCTTTCTTTGGGAATATCTCCTACAACCATCAGGTAAGGAATACCCATCATGCTGGCCCAACCAATTCCAAAACCTGAAATGGCTACAAACAATAATGCCTTGCTTTCTATAAAAGGGAAGGCGATAAATCCCACTCCGGCCAGTAGCAGGCATACAAAATGCACCCACTTGGGACTATATTTTTTTGCAAATCCCACAAGGGAAAATGCAGTCAGAAAGGTTACTATATTATACCAACCGTTTACCGATCCGGCCAGGCTTACAGCTTTTTCATACAATGCGGTATTATCCGGGGTTGCATCATAAATTGAAAGCGCAATACTCTTTGAACTGTTTTGCCAGTAGCAAAACAAGGCATACCATTGAAATAAATAGACCAGGCTCAGCTGCCACATTATTTTGGGCATATCCTTTATCGCACTAAATACATCTGTAAAAGGACTGAGAATATTGAGAGGCTTCGATCTTATCTCAATCAACTCTTCCTCAGTGGGGGGGATTTCAGGTGTCTTTTTCATACTCCACCATACCGAACCAATGGAGCATACACTGCCCAGCATAAACGATGCAAATACCCAGTTAGGAATTTTTCCTGTGTGGCCAATGATGACCAAAGGAAAAAGAAACAAGGAAAAATTTGCAAGAGTTTGTCCGAAGCCGGTAAAAAAACTTTGTGCCTGGAAACCCAATGGCTGCTGGCTTGGATCTAATTTATCAGCAACAAATGCCCGGTAGGGTTCCATGGCCGTATTATTGCCGGCATCCAGTATCCACAATAAGCCCGCTGCCATCCACAATTCAGAACTAAATGGATATAAAAACAAAGCGATGCTGCACATAATAGCACCAATGAAAAAGTAGGGTTTTCTTCTTCCATACCGGGGATGCCATGTTTTATCACTTAAAGCACCAATGATGGGCTGAATAAGCAATCCCGTCAGTGGCCCTGCTAAATTGAGCCATGGAATTTCGTCAGGTTTGGCGCCCAGGAAATCATAAATGGGATTGACAGCACTTTGTTGCAAACCGAAACTATACTGAATTCCAAAAAAACCAACATTCATATTGATGATCTGCCAGAAACTAAGACATGGCTTTTTGAGTGACATATGCAATCGTTTATAAATACTATTAATGTATTTCTGATTCGGAAAATAATTCAGAAAACAGATTTAAAATACACGAATGAAGGGTTTTTAGTCGCAAACGTTTGCAGCCAAAATCAACGTATGTTTTTTTGATGTTGAATGATAAATTCAATCAGCTCTTCTAATGGAACATCGATCCTGCTTAATGCATCCGTAATATCATCCCGGTTTACCTGGGCTGCAAACGCCGGCGTTTTTAATTTTTTCAAAATGCTTTTCACCTCCAGTCCTTCATAGCGTGTGGGACGAACCAATGCAGCAGCATGTATAAACCCGGATAGTTCATCAAATGCATAGATCATTTTATCCATTTTACTTACAGGTTCTACTCCAAAATAGCGGGGCCCATGAGAGGCTATGCATTGGATCACCTCGGGGTCTATATTCTTTTTCTCCAATTCTTCAATGATCATGCGGCAATGGTCGTTTGGGTATTTTTCCCAATCGGCGTCGTGGAGGAGGCCGGCCTGCTCCCATTTCAAGGCAGTGATGTTATCGGCCCCTTCTTTTTCTTCTGCCCATGCTTTCATAACTGCAGCCACTTGTTTCATATGGAGTTGTAATCGTTCATTTGGCACCCAGTCGTTTAATAACTGCAGGGCGTCTTCTGTCTTCATTACATTTCCTGTGTTCCCCGGATCCCCAAAGCTGGTCCGGCCGAGATGATGAGTTGTCATTTACTGTAAAATCTTTAACTGAATGTATGAAAATGATACCGTGTATTATAAAAATTCTGATGATGCACCTGGCTCTTTTACCTTTGGCAATAATCAGCTAATTAAAGAGAAGGGATAAACTGCTGATTCTAAAAAAGTATCAAATGAGTGAAAAGTTATTAAGAGGAACGATTTCATTTGTCAATCATGATAAGCACTACGCTACGATTGATTATGACGAAAACGGAAAGAAAAAGTCTGTTAACTGTAAAACTGATAAGCCGGAAAGTAATAAAGGTTCAAAAAAAAACTTTGCATTCCGGATAGGAGATACGGTAGATTTCCAGGTTAAGCGATCCGAAAAGGGAGATAAAATGATTGCCTTCAACGTGAAATTTCTTTATAACCAGGAATTGGAAAAGCTGATCAATAAATCGGCCACAGAGAATCGGTTTTCGGGGTATTTAAAAGTTATAGACGATCAACTTTTTGTTAAGGAATGGGAAAGCTATATTTTTTTCCCCCTAAAACTATCGGCCTGGGAAAATCCGCCGGCTGAATCAGCGTTTAATGAATCTATCAGTTTTAAATTAATAAATACCGATAAACCTCATGCTATTGGCGCAGAACTTTTTTCTCATGATTTTATTCCGGAATTCCGCGAAGCATTGTTGCATTTTAATAATAAAAAACCGATGGAAGTAATGGTGAGCAGAGTTTCTCCGTATGCGGGTTACCTTGATCTTTTTGGTAATAGTAAATTGATGGCTAAAATTGAATTATCAGGGCCAAATGAAGGTGCTTTAAAGCCTGGTGATAAAATTAAAGTGATCATTACCCATTTAAGCAGCAGCCGGATCGTTGTGAAACTGGTTAAATAGTTTTGCCTGTGACAATCACCACATATCGTACGATTATTTCAGTATCATATTAAGGTAAATCGGGGGCCATTAAAAATTTGCTACAAAAATTTTATTGAAAATCAGTTGATTACCAAGGTGCTCTAAAAAAATACTTCTCAATTTATTTGGTAAAGCAGCATGCTTACACCTATCTTCGCACCCCCAAAAATAGCTACGGCTGTTAAAGGAGCGGATTGAGGGATGGCTCATTCTGTTTATTATATAATAGCTAAAGGAACGGGAAGTATCCTTATCCGACAGCAAAAAGTTTTTTATTAAAATGAGTAAGTTACATTTTACAACAAAGCATGCGAATGCGGCTACCGTACAGCGTCAGTGGCACGTTGTTGACGGTACTAATCAAACCGTAGGACGTATGTGTGCTAAAATTGCCGCTGTTCTTCGCGGTAAAAACAAGGCATACTACACTCCACACGTTGACACCGGCGATTATGTTATTGTGATCAACTGCGAAAAAACAGTTTTAACCGGCAAGAAGTTGGATCAGAAAGTCTACGATACCTTTAGCGGTTACCCTGGTGGCCGTAAAGAAGAATTAGCGAGGAATCTTATCAATCGCAGACCTGAAGTGGTAATTGAAAGAGCCGTAAAAGGAATGCTTCCAAAAAATCGCCTTGGTCGCCAGATGTATAAGAAACTGTATGTATATGCCGGCGACGTTCATCCGCATACTGCACAACAACCTAAAGAACTAAAATTCTAAAAAAGTAGTTGAAATCTAAATTTTCAATTTTTCAAATTAATATAAATGGAAAAGCAAACAACAGGTGTTGGACGTCGTAAAGAAGCTGTGACGAGGGTATTTCTTTCTAAAGGAGATGGCAAGATCACGGTAAACGATAAAGACTATAAACAATATTTCTCACTGGTTTATTTGCAAAACCAGGTAGAACGTCCATTAAAAACCATTGATGCTGTTGGTAAGTTTGATATCAAGATCAACGCTACCGGCGGTGGAGTAAAAGGACAAGCGGAAGCGGCCATGCTGGGAATATCCAGGATACTCGTTGAATTAAACCCGGAATTTCGCCCGGCCTTAAAAGCAGCCGGCTTGTTAAAACGTGACCCTCGTTCTGTTGAGCGTAAGAAGTTTGGTCATAAGAAAGCAAGAAAGAGCTTTCAGTTTAGTAAACGTTAAGCTTATATACCTGTCCTGTGGCGGGTACAAGCTTCATAAATTTTTAAAAAGCATATTTTAATATTTTCAAATCACATAAATGGAAAATAATACATCCCTTCAACAGCAGCTTCTGGACGCCGGTGTGCATTTTGGACACCTGAAAAAGAAGTGGAACCCCAAGATGTTACCTTACATCTTTGCTGAAAAGAAAGGTATTCACATCATCGACCTGAACAGAACGGTGGAATGCCTGCAGGAAACTGCTTCCGTTATGAAACAAATTGCACGCAGTGGCAAAAAGATCCTTTTTGTGGGAACAAAAAAACAAGCTAAGGATATTGTAAGTGAATGTGCAAAAAAGGTAAACATGCCTTTTGTAACGGAGCGTTGGTTAGGAGGAATGTTAACCAACTTCAATACCGTTCGTAAAAGTGTGAAGAAGATGCAGAGCATTGAAAAAATGCTGGGAGATGGTTCATTTGATAACATTACAAAAAAAGAACGCCTCACCTTAAGCCGCGACAGGGATAAGATGGATAAAGTTTTAGGTGGTATTGCTCAATTGGGTCGTGTGCCTGCTGCTTTATTTATTGTGGATATTGGTCATGAGCATATTGCATTGGCCGAGGCAAAGCGATTGGGTGTTACTACTTTCGGATTGGTGGACACCAATTGCGATCCGAACAAAGTTGATTTTGCAATACCAGCTAACGATGATGCTACTAAATCCATTGCTATTCTGGCAAATTATCTTACGGCTGCCATAGCTGAAGGATTAGCCGAACGCCAGGCTGCAAAGGATGAGGATACTGATGAAACGATCGATGACGATAAAGAAAAAAGTGCAGCCCGCCTTGAAGCCGAAGCACAGTCGGAGGCAGGCCGGGGACGTGGTGGCCGTGGAGGAAGAGGAGGCAATGCTGGTGGTCCGGGCCAGGGTGGCCCAGGTGGCCCCGGTGGACCAAGGCGCAGGACTAGTGGAGGCGGTGCAGCAGGCGGTCGTGGACCCGGTGGTGGCAGGAGATAATAATTCTGGTTTCCCCAAAGTTTAATATTCCGGCAATTAATAAACTTAACATGCATAAGCACTTTTTTATTACTGTATTGCCAAATACAATAATTATAAAAGATGATTTGGATATTTAAGGGAATTATTGGGAGAAGGAATTTTCAAATAATTTAATTTTCAAATCTTCAAATTAATAACATGAGCACAGTAACTATAAGTGCACAGGATATAAATAAACTTCGTCAGGCAACGGGTGCTGGTATGATGGATTGCCGAAAAGCGCTGACTGAAACCAATGGCGATTTTGAAGCCGCCATTGACTGGCTTCGTAAGCAAGGTCAAAAAGTAGCTGCAAAAAGAAGCGATCGTGAAGCGAAAGAAGGAGTTGTGATTGCGCAAACAACCCCTGATAAAAAAACAGGTATTGTAGTATGCGTAAGTTGTGAGACGGATTTTGTTTCAAAGAATGCCGAATTTGTTGCGTTTGTTCAAAGCATAGCTGATGCTGCGATTGCAAATGATGTGAAGAGCGTTGAAGAATTAAATGAATCACCGGTTAAGGGTGCTAAGATTTCCGATCTTATCAATGATAAACTGGCAGCCATCGGTGAAAAAATTGGTATCACCAGGTTAGAAAGAGTTGAAGCGCCTTATGTTGCTTCCTATATACATGGTGCAAACCGTATTGGTGTATTGGTTGGCTTAAGTAAAGAAGCGGCTGAAGTGGGTAAAGACCTCGCCATGCAAATTGCAGCTTTAAATCCTGTGGCTGTTGATGCTGCAAGCGTACCGGCAGATGTAATTGCCCGTGAGAAAGATATTATCATGGAATTGATGAAACAGGATTCCAAAATGGCCGGCAAACCGGATGAAATGCTTTCTAAAATTGCAGAAGGAAAATTGGGTGCTTTCTTTAAGGAGCAAACACTTACTGCACAAGCTTTTGTAAAAGACACTGGAAAGACTGTGGCTGACTACCTGAAGGAATCCGGAGATGTAAAGGTGACTGAATTTAAAAGGGTAGCGATAGGATAAACTTCAAATTATTTATTTTTCATAAGCGTCTTTCACTGAGACGCTTTTTTTTGTGCAATAAAACTGGAATTGACTTTAAAATAGACAAAGCAGTAACCAACAGTTTGCTATTTAAAGTTTGATTGACTACTAATAGAGTAAAATTGCCGGGCGATTCATCCATTTCATCCAACTTTAATAGCTAGATTTTCATTCTACTATCCCATTATTTTTGAAGTTTAAAATTCAATTTGACGCACTCTGTTTTTACCGCAAAAAGAGCATTGGGAAATTGATATATCTACTTAAATTTGGTTAGCCCTTTTTCCTAAACCATAAATAAGAATGTCATGAAAAAATTGATATGTTTCTTTTGTGTCATTGCCGGCCTTGTGATGGCAAGCCCTGTTTCAGCACAGGGGTTATTAAAAAAATTTAAGGACAAGGTCAATAACGTTGTTGATAAAAAAGTAGATAGTGAAATTGATAAAAAAGCCGGCATTCCGCCTGAAGGATCGCAAAACGGGAATGGCAGTAGCGGCAATAACGGCAACAATTCTTCAGGAAAACCCTCCAATAAAGGCGGTGGGGGATTAACCAATACAGAACCACCCGATGTAAAGTTGCAGATGACTGAAGCCGAAACAGCCCATGGTTCAAAAAACTACAGCGATGCCCGCTATTCCTTACAGCAGGCTTTAATGGGGGTTGAAATTCAACTGGGCAGGCAAATCCTTAAATCGCTACCAACTACTGTTGTTTCAGTACCCGCCGATACCCTGCAGGATAAGGTAATGAGTACGCAATGGGGATGGAATAATCTTAGTATTCAAAGGGCTTACAGGAAGGAGGATAAACAGTTAACGGTCACTATAGGTAACAATAATTTATACTCCGGGATGATGAATATTTATTTTGCCAATGCGGGTATGATGGAAGCCAATGCGGAAAAGCAAAATTTTAAGCAAGTGAAAGTTAAGGGCAATAAAGCGGTTATCCAGTATGAAGATGATAAGGGTTATACACTGATCATGCAAATGGGTCAAACTTCGATGATCGTTTGGGAATGCATCAATTTTGCCAATGAGCAGGAGGTAATGACGGCCGCCAATAGTTTTGATATTGACGGGATAAAAAAGATGCTGGGTGAGCAGTAAAACAAAATAATAATTTAATTAAAATAATTTTATGAAACAGCTTTTACTATTATTAGCAATTGTTTTTTTCCAGGCTAATCTTTTGGCGCAGGATTTTACAAAGGATATGGCTACAGCAAAATCAGCTTATAATGCGGGCAAGCTTGAAGAAACCCATTTTGCATTGCAGCAGGCCATGCAGGAAATTGACCTGATAGTTGGCAAGGAAGTTTTGAAATTATTACCTCCTAAAATGGACTCTCTTACTATTAATACTAAAGAGGATAACGTATCAACCAATATCGGGTTTGTTGGCGCTACTATTCACCGCAGTTATGGTAGTTTCAATAAAAAGGCTGACTTATCCATAATCAGTAATTCACCCATGGTGGCTATGATCAATACGTTTTTAAATACTCCCTTATTGGGAGGTATGATGAACGATGGCAACACCAAAACCGTTAAGGTACACGGTTATAAAGCCAGGTTGGAGAAAAAACCAGGGAGTGCGGATGATAAAAATGATTATGAGTTACAGGTGCCGCTGGGAAGTGCACTAATTACATTTGCCGTTGATGATTGCAGCGATAAAGAAATTCTGGCTATGGCAAACACTATCCCCCTACCTCAAATTGCTAAATTGATTCAATAAGATTTTCAATTAATAAAATTTTCTTAACCGGGTCTTTTCCTTCTTTTTGTTTGTGAAAGAGGCCCGGTTTATTTTTTAAAGATTTATTAAAATCAATTATTTTTTAGTGATGCAAGCAGAAAATGTTTGGTATGAGGCCAATAAGGAAAACTGGAACCAACGGACCAGGGTACACAAGGATTCGGATTTTTATGACAGGAAAGGATTTATAAACGGCAAGGATGTTTTAACCCCTATTGAATTAAATGAACTTGGTAATGTGAGAAACAAATCCATGCTTCACTTGCAATGTCATTTTGGAATGGATAGTTTGAACTGGGCCAGGTTAGGAGCTCATGTAACCGGAGTTGATCTTTCTGATGAAGCCATTAAAGAAGCCAGGAATTTGAATGAAGAAATGGGAATGGATGCGAAATTCATTTGTTGTAATGTGTACGATCTGCATCCAAAAAGTATTTCAAGTTCATCCATATCCCCGGGTCTGGATGCCGGGAGCTTTGATATTGTTTTCACCTCATATGGCACCATAGGCTGGCTGCCGGACCTGGAGAAATGGGCGGAGATCATCGCCTTCTATTTAAAACCCGGCGGACTGTTTTATATTGCCGATTTTCATCCCGTAGTTTGGATGTTTGATGATGAGTTCACAGCCATCAAATATTATTACAGCAACATAGAAGTAATTGTTACGGAAAATGATGGAACCTATACCGACAGGTCTGCTAATATAAAAGGAAAGGAATATGGATGGAACCACAGTATCAGCGAAATATTGAATGCTTTATTAAAGCAAGGGTTACAACTACGCCAGTTTAATGAATATATGTATTCACCCTATCCTTGTTTCAGAAATATGGCAGAGTCGGAAAAAGGTAAATGGCATATAAAAGGAATGGAAGGCAAAATACCTATGGTTTATTCGTTGAAAGCAATCAAAACATAGTTTCTATTAATAAATTTCAGAAGCAACCTGAGGGCATCGTCATCAACCAACATATAATTTCAATCTTTCATTCATTGCACTTCTCTTCTTTTTTAAAATTCCCAGGTAATCCTGTTTTTTTTCCGATCATTAGACAAAATTGTTGGGACAATTCCTTCCCCACGTATAACGACTGGCCATTCTAATTCCCCTATCTTCGCAGCGCAAAAAATTTGTCAATGTTACCTAAGTATAAACGCATTCTGCTCAAACTTTCCGGTGAATCTTTAATGGGAGACAAGAATTTTGGAATGGACACCAAGGTTATTGCGCAATACGCCCAGGATATCAAATCTATTACAGACTTAGGTGTGCAGGTGGCCATAGTAATTGGAGGGGGAAATATTTACAGGGGAATGAATGAAGCGGAAACTGGCATTGAAAGAGCCCATGGCGATTATATGGGAATGCTGGCAACTGTTATTAATGGAATGGCCTTACAGGCAGGATTGGAAAAAGTAGGCGTATTTACCAGGTTACAGAGTGCCATTAAGATGGAGCAAATTGCTGAGCCTTATATCCGGCGCAGAGCCATTCGTCATGTTGAAAAAGGACGTGTGGTTATTTTTGGTGCCGGAACAGGAAATCCTTATTTCACTACTGATACGGCCGGCTCGCTCAGAGCCATTGAAATTAAAGCGGACGTTATATTAAAGGGAACCCGGGTTGACGGAATTTATACTGCCGATCCTGAAAAAGATCCAACAGCTACAAAATATAATACCGTCACTTTCCAGGAATGTTTGTCGAAAAATCTGCGGGTTATGGACATGACAGCTTTTACATTGTGCATGGAAAACGATTTACCTATCATTGTTTTTGATATCCATAAAGAAGGAAATCTCCGCCGCGTGGTTACCGGGGAAAAGGTGGGTACACTTGTAAGATCCGAAAACGCCTAGTACCTGATTGCCTTCTTCTGGTAAGGATTTTCATCTTGTTTATAAAGGAGTGGAGATCACTACTTTCTAATTTTTCTTTTTATTTTTCAACCTTTCTCTGGTATCCGGCGCATGCGAGGATCTCTGATGGCTTGTTTTTTTGACAAAGAAAGCAACAAATATTTTGGCTATTTTAGGGAAAGTAATTTTTATATTTAAGGATACCATCTATATTGTGTATTCTTTCCCACTCATGTGAAAAACAATTAACCGCTATCTTGTTAATTTTTTTTAGTTTCAGGCAAACTTAATCACTTATTATGCTGGCCGCCAGTCTTACGCTCTCTGTTTTTGAGATTATATTGTTGTTGTTTGGGGCCATTATCCTGGGCGTAACTATCCATTTTTTTATTGCCAGCAATAAAAGTTTGAAAGCTACCACCGCGGAAATGGAAAAACCGAACCTGGCCCAGGATGAATGGAAGCTCCGGTATTTTAATGATATGGAAATGCGGGATAAGGAGATTACCGGACTAAAGGAAAGTTTGATGGAGGCGGAAGAAAATGCCAGGATATATTCTTTGGAAGCTAAAGAAATGTTCAAACAAAAACGAACATTGGAAATTGAGATGGCTTCTATTCCGGATGCGGCTCCACAGGTAGAGCAAAAAGACAGATCGAACGATGATTACCTGGACCAACTTCGCCAGGCACAAATCAGCCTGGTAGAGCAAAACCAGAAGATCAACCAACTCCTGGGTAATATCGATGTTATTAAAGAAAAGGAAGAATTGCAAAGAGAGATACTACGCAGTAATGAAGAGTTGTCCACCCAGGTCAATAACATGAGAACACAATTAACCGAAAAAGAAAAAGAGTTAAGCAGGGTAAGGCAAAAGGAGCAGCTGACGAATGAAATGAAGTCCATGCTGGATAGTACATACCATGAGTTTAATACGCTCCAGGGTAAAATACACAAGCTGGAAAGCCAGTTAAATGCGTCAAGAATGATCAATATTGAATATGAAGATCTAAGAGAGTCGCATTCAAGAATGAGCCGGGATTTTGAAGAACAAAAAACCAGGTTGGCAACCCTGACCAATGACTACACGCAACTTCAAACTCAGTATGGTGATGTTGAAGACAAATTAAGAGAATCCAATTTTCAAAGGCAGCAATTGCAGAAACGAATGGCTTATCTGGAGGAATTGAATAGCGATCTGCAGGTAGTATCCGATACCAATAAAAAGCTGGAGAGCCAGTTAAGAAGAGTAGGTGAATTAGAAAGTATGCTTAACGTGGTTTCTGAAGAACGAGATTTACTTATGCGTAAAGGGCAATAATCAAAGCGTTTGGCCTATAACTTATAATATCAATAGCTATACTCATACATACTTTTGCTAGCCTTTTCCCCGGCAAAATCAAAGCCATTAACTTTATAGTTTAAATTATTATTGTATGCTGGAGGATATAGCTGGTTTACGGAAAACGTATTTTCAAAAAGCACTTTCCGAAGATTCTATTGAACCCGATCCCATCAGGCAATTTGAAATTTGGTGGCAGGAGGCTGTTGCTTCAGGCATTGAAGAAGTAAACGCCATGACCCTGGCTACTGCTTCTGCAGATGGTATACCTTCTGCGAGGATCGTGTTATTAAAAGGACTCTCCAAAAAGGGATTTACATTTTTTACAAACTACGAAAGTTATAAAGGAGGACAATTACAGGAAAATCCAAAAGCTTGCCTTGTCTTTTTTTGGAAAGAACTGGAACGACAAGTAAGGATAACCGGTGTTGTTGAGAAAACAACCAATGAGGAAAGTGACGCTTATTTTCACTCCCGACCTATAACCAGTCAGTTGGGAGCTTCTGTATCTCCCCAAAGTTCAATAATAGAAAATAGAGATTGGCTTGAAAGAAGATTTACTGAACTGGAAAAACAAAACGCAGGCGGTATTATTCAACGTCCTTCAAACTGGGGTGGCTTTGTTGTAAAGCCTGTAATCATGGAATTCTGGCAGGGCCGGCCTTCCCGGCTGCACGACAGGATAGAATATTCATTATCAGAAAATGGAGCCTGGAAAATAGTAAGATTAGGTCCCTGAAGTGAAAATATTATAGAACATGACGTCTGCGATCGGAATATAGATGGTTAACTCCGAATTTGACTATCCTGCACCAGGTTAGTCTTTTTTCTTTTCTGCAGCTTTTTTTGCAGGGGTTGGCTTTTTAGCGGGACGGCTCTTACCAAATGAACTCTTAAATCGTTTTCCTTTTGCTGTTTTTTTATCACCTCTGCCCATAATATATTTTTGAATATTTAAAGTGCGAAGTTAGGTTGTTTAAAATTAAAAAGCTCCGGCACTTCAGAAGAAACCGGAGCTTTAAAATCTTAATGGAGTACTTACATTTTTGCAGCCAATTCTTTACCGGCTTTAAATTTAGCAACTTTCCGTGCTTTAATTTTAATAACGGCACCTGTTTGAGGATTACGTCCGTTACGGGCAGCTCTTTTCGATACGGAAAAAGTACCAAACCCTACCAACGTAACTTTTCCTCCGCCTTTCAGGGTTTTGGTAACGGCTTCAATAAATGAATCCAGTGCCGCGTTCGCCTGGGTCTTGGTGATCTCGGCATCATCCGCAAGTTTTGCAATTAATTCTGCTTTGTTCATAGTCTGTTTTTTAAATGATTTAGTAACGGGGCAAATTTATAGGCTTTTTAAGACCGGCAAAAAAAATCTTTGGGTTTTTAAAAATTATTAACCGGGCCTGAATCCGCACGGGACAAGGATTCCAAAGGATGAGCTTTCATTTATTATAATAAGCAGAATCCCCTTGTGGCGCGGAAGGTCTGCCTGTAAAGGGTTTCAGCGCAGGGTTTTTGAAAGGCAGGCGGGTTTTGACTTTGCCCTGATAAATACAGGGGTTATCAAGTGAAAAAATTAATTAATTCTTTTGCACACTTAATTAACAATAAGCAGTACAGACCGGAAGGAAATAAACCCTTCAGCCCAGTGGTCATTTTCTTTTTTTCTCATGAGCTCGGAAAATTTTTCAATAAATGTATTATAATAGATCATACTATCAGCATAGTATTGGATAGCATAGGTGGGCCCGCTTGTTTCACCCACTTCCACTAGTTGCAATATGTTTGCTTTAGTAAAGCAGCCAGTTGCAATAATATCCGGAATATGACTTTCCTTCATCCAAAGTAGCCATTGCGGGGCTATAGATCGGTCTACTTGTGTGGTTACATTATATACCACTCTATTCTGATCGTCAGAAGGTTTTATTGATTCTTTACCCATAAAAATAATGTCATTCGGAGTAAGCAGGATAATTTTTTTCTCATTACAAATCTTAGAAGAACCTCTCTCAGTTACTTCGTAAGCTCCAGGTAAACCGGGCAATGGTCTGAATGTTTAACATCGGGAAAAATTTCAGCATCCTTCAATTTCTTTTTCAGACTTTCCGTCACATTAATATAATCTATACGCCATCCTTTATTTTGTAATCTTACGGAT
>JBGTNK010000288.1:0-8028 GCA_041743125.1 Chitinophagaceae bacterium | reverse complement strand
AGCCAGGCTACCAGTTCAGCTCCTTTTGCTCAATCATTGCAAGCGGAATTTCCGGAAATACTGGAAGCAACAAGAATTTTTCCTGAAGGCGGGGGTATTATAAAACATGGAGAAAAAACTTTGACGGCTGACGATATTTTCTTTTCTGATAAGAATATATTCAGTGTATTTACTTATCCATTTGAATATGGCGACCAGGCGACAGCATTGGCAAAACCAGAATGTATAGTGTTAACCGAATCCCTGGCCCGGAAACTGTTTGATGATCCCGCAAAAGCGATCAACCAGATTATTTATTTTGAAAACAATTATCCAAATTTAGTTACAGGTGTTATTAAAGATATTCCTCAAAATTCACAGCTCCGATTCAGCGCCTTGCGTTCGTTATCCGAAAATTATACAAATGAATGGCAGAATTTTAATGCTTATACCTACCTGTTATTAAAAAAGGGAACTGACTACAAACTACTGGAAAATAAAATGCCTCAATGGGCAAAGAAGTCCATTCAAAAGTTGATGGGGATCGATGATTACCGGGTAGAGTTACAACCCCTGACAGATATTCACCTGAAGTCAGATTTACAGGTTGAGATCAGCGCCAACAGCAGCATGAAGCGCATGTATGTTTTTATAACCATCGCGGCACTGATATTGATCATTGCCATCATTAATTACATGAATCTATCCACTGCACGTTCTTCTATCCGAATTAAGGAAGTTGGTGTACGCAAAGTGCTGGGTTCCGGGCGCCGTCATCTTATAGGCATGTTTATTACTGAAGCATTGATGATGACATTTTTTGCCGGGCTGATTGCTTTTTTCCTGGTAGTATTATTACTCCCATATTTTAATACCCTGGCAAATAAAAATTTGACGGTATGGAGATTCGGTACATACTATACTATGCTGGCATTAACAGGTTTTGGTTTGCTAACAGGTATTATCAGCGGAAGTTATCCGGCTCTTTTTCTTTCACGTTTCAAAACAATACCCGCATTGCGGGGCCAGATGGGAAATTTGTCTAACAGTATTCTATTCAGAAAGGCATTAGTGATTTTTCAATTTGTCATCACTGTTATTATGATCGCAGGATCATTGGTTATCTACAGGCAGATGCAATATGTATCGCAAAAAGATCTTGGATTTAACAAAGACCAGGTACTTACTTTTCATATACATGATCGTAATGTAAGGTCCCAGATAGGGGCGATTAAAACCCAATTGTTAAAGAATCAATTGGTACAGGGGGCGGCCACTTGTGGGAACCCTATAGGTAATAATGACCTCGGAACACATGGTTTTGTTTTTGAAAAAACAGACGGTTCGTTTTCTACCAGTACCAAATTAGCTGAAGAGTTAATGATTGATTCGGATTATATTCCTACGATGGGTATTCAACTATCTTCCGGAAGAAATTTTTCAGATGCAGGACAAGCTGATAAATATACGGCCGCACTCGTAAATGAAACACTTGCTAAAGAGTTGGGCTGGAAAGAACCGATAGGCAAGAGAATACGGTTTAAGTATGATAGGGACCAGGTGGGTGAAAGAACGGTAGTGGGTGTTGTAAAGGATTTTCATACTTTTTCCCTTCAGCATAAAGTTGAACCTATGGTTCTGATGATGCCCCCTGTTGCTTCTATGGAAGACAATATGTATGTGAAAATAAATACAGCAAAAACAGCAGAGGCGCTGGCTTATATTGAAAAAGTATATAAGCAGTTTGACCAGAGTAACCCGGTTGAATTTCATTTTCTTGATCAGAATTTTGCCCGCCAATATGCCACTGAACAAAAAAAGGAACAACTTGCACTCATTTTTACAGTACTGGCTATATTCATTGCTTGTCTTGGTTTATTTGGTTTAGCAGCTTTCACGGCACAGCAACGCGTAAAAGAAATTGGTATTCGTAAAGTATTAGGTGCCTCGGTTTATTCGCTTACAATCATGCTTAGTAAAACTTATATTAAGATGGTGATCATTGCTATTTTCATTGCCACACCGGTTGCCTGGTTTGCTATGAATAAATGGTTGGAAGATTTTGCTTACCGGAATACGATCAGTTGGTGGGTATTTGCAGTTGCAGGGTTAGTGGCTTTAATGATTGCATTGATCACCGTTAGCTTCCAGGCAATAAAAGTTGCTGTTGCCAACCCGGTGAAATCACTCCGAACGGAGTGATGTAATCCCGGGGTATATCGGGATAAGTCATTAAGAACAGAATAAAAAAAAGTAAAGTATGATAAAGAATTTCTTAAAAATAGCCTGGCGAAACTTGCTGCGGAACAAAGGGTTTTCTGTAACGAATATATTTGGACTCACGGTCGGGATGACCTGTACGATATTGATCTTTTTATGGGTACAGGATGAGCTCTCCTATGATAAGTTTCATGACAAGTACAATAATATCTACCAGGTCATTGCTCATCGCAATTTTAATAACCAGGT
Organism: Chitinophagaceae bacterium; assembly: GCA_041743125.1. GTDB lineage: Bacteria > Bacteroidota > Bacteroidia > Chitinophagales > Chitinophagaceae > Terrimonas_B. The sequence goes on along the minus strand of JBGTNK010000288.1, from coordinate 5,580 downwards.
ATTTACTGACAGGAATATGGTGCTGCCCCTTGCCGGTTCGCTGGAGAATGCTTCTCCCAAAATAAAGAACGCGGTGGTAACTACTAACAAGCAATCTCATGTACTTGCTTATGGGGATGCTAAATTGAAAAAAGACGGGTATACCGTGAGCGAACACTTTTTCAATATGTTTTCCTGGAAGTTTATTTCCGGTAATCCGGCAACGGCTATCCCGGATGCTTATTCCATTGTATTGACAAAGTCCACTGCAAAAGCCTTATTTGGAAATGAAGATCCTGTCAATAAAACGATAAGAATAGATAATGAATATGATGTAAAAGTAACTTCCGTTATGGAGGATGTTCCGGGCAATTCAACTTTTCAGTTTGATTTTATAAACCGGTTTAACTTCTCCGGTGATTTTGAAAAACGGGCTTTGACCAACTGGACCAATTCCTCGTGGAATGTTTATGTACAAATGGTACCCGGTGCTGATATGGCAAGGATGGATAAGATGATTAATGATATCAAACAACAGCATGATCCCACAGATAAAAAGATAAGCACCTATTTTTCTTTTCCTATGGAGAAATGGCGCCTGTACAGTGATTTCAAAGATGGACGGAATACCGGAGGTATGATAGAATATGTAAAACTTTTTTCTGTCATTGCTTTGATCATCTTATTGATAGCCTGTATCAATTTTATGAATCTTTCTACCGCCCGTGCAGAAAAAAGAGCAAAGGAGGTGGGGGTCAGAAAAACACTTGGTTCGGGCAGGAAACAACTTATTCTGCAATTTTTTTCTGAATCAATCATACTTGGCTGTATATCTTTTGTATTTTCAATAGCAGCAGTTTTCCTTCTTTTGCCCGCTTTTAATTCCCTGGTCGATAAAAATTTATCCTTACAATTATTCCATCTTTATTTCTGGTTAGGAAGTGTAATTATTATTTTATTTACAGGCCTGGTAGCAGGAAGTTATCCCGCTTTATATCTTTCTTCTTTCAACACTGTTAATGTATTGAAAGGAACATTTAGCGGAGGAAAAAATGCTGTACTGCCAAGGCGCATACTGGTGGTGGCCCAATTTATCATTTCTATTTTGTTGATCTCTGCTACCATTATTGTTTACCAGCAAATACAACATGTTAAGCAAAGAGATATGGGCTATGATCCCGATAACCTGATCATGGTACCGGCTTCACCAGACACCCGAAAAAACTTTTCCGTCATCAAACAGGAATTGCAGAAAACAGGATTCATCAGCTCTGTTACTCAAACCTCTTCACCGATTACCGATATATGGTGGAAATCGCCGGCTCCGGACTGGGAAGGAAAACCGGCCAATGCTGAAATTATTATGGCCGGTCTTTCCTCTGATATAGATTTTACAAAAACAATGGGCATTTCTCTTTTTCAGGGAAAAGATTTTTCCGGCACCCCTTCTGATACGCTGGCTATGTTATTAAATAAGGCAGCTGTTGATGCCATGGGACTAAAGCAACCGGTTGGTATGCAAATGAAGTATGGTCAAACTTTTACAGTCATTGGCGTTACCGATAACGTGGTCATGGGTTCACCTTTTACCCCGGTTGACCCCATGATGGTATTCTATGATCCCAATAATTCCAATTCAATTAGTGTCCGGTTGAATAATACTGCCTCTTTGCAACAATCATTGCAAAGTATTGAAAGCATTTTTAAAAAATACAATCCGGCTTATCCCTTCGAGTACCAGTTTGCTGACCAGGAATTTGGCAAGAAATTTTTGACTGAAGATCTTATTAGCCGGATCATTAACATTTTCGCTTTCCTTGCCATTTTTATTTGTTGTATAGGCCTGGCAGGCCTGGCTTCTTTTACTATTGAAAAAAGAATTAAAGAAATTGGGATAAGGAAAGTATTGGGTGCAAGTATTCAGCAACTGTTACTGCTTATTTCAAAGGAGTTTTTGAAATTGGTCATGATCGCATTCATTATTGCCGTGCCATTGACCTGGATGCTGATGAATAACTGGCTTGAAAAATATGCTTACCGCACAGAAATTGGAATGGGGTTATTTATCGCAGTAGGTATAATCATCCTGCTCCTGACCCTATTGGTCGTTAGCATCCACTCTATGAAAGCCGCCATTACCAACCCGGTGAAATCACTCCGAACAGAGTGATGCATTGCAAGCCGGATGATTAATAGTGAACTGAAAATATTTTTATGCTTAAAAATTATTTTAAAACAACATTCCGCAATCTTTGGAATAATAAGACATTCAGTTTAATCAACATAACAGGCCTTGCTGTTGGTACCTTATGTTGTCTTTATATTTTACTTTATATAGAGGAACAGTATAGTTTCGATAAGCATCATAATGATGCGGCAGATATTTATCGCATCAATTCGGTCATAAAAATTCCGGGCGATCAAAACAGCAATGCCACGGCTTCACCACCGATAGCTCCGGCCCTTAAAAATGATTTTGGTGAAGTACAGCAATTCACCCGTGTGGTGTCTGCTATCGGAGTTAAAAAGCACCTGTTGCGATACCAGGAAAAATCATTCTATGAAAAGGAAATGAGTTTTGTAGATTCCACCTTCTTTGATGTATTTACCTACCATTTTGTTTTCGGTAATCCCACTAAGGTGCTGGCCCGGCCTTATTCGGTTGTATTGATGCAATCCACGGCATCAAAATTATTTGGCAATGAAGATCCGGTAGGGAAAGTGATTGAGATTGATAATGCCTATGGCAAACACGATTTCACAGTAACAGGGGTTGTCAATGAAAGCCTGGGCTTGTCGCATATTCATACTAATCTTTTCATCACTATGAATAGCGGGGGATTGGGAGAATTTGTTCGCAGTAATGATTCCTGGGCTGGAAATAATTTTACATCTTCATATTTAAAATTAAATCCGAACAGCAACGCTGCTGTATTGGAAAAAAAACTTCCTGCTTTTTTGAATAAATATGGACGGAATCAATTGAAGGCATTGGGTATGGAAAAACAATTGCAACTGCAACCCATAACTTCTATTCATACAACGATTGGTTTTCAGCATGAACCTACTAAAACAGTAAATCCATCTTTTCTTAGCATCCTCCTGTTAATTGCTGTACTTATCCAGGTTATTGCCTGTATCAATTTTATGAACCTGTCTACGGCCCGTGCCTCCAAAAGAGCAAAAGAAGTGGGTGTAAGAAAAGTAATTGGTGCCCGCAAATCTGACCTGGCCCGGCAATTTTTAGGCGAGTCATTTATACTTTCATTCATCAGTGTTTTAATTGCCCTCCCTTTGTTATGGCTGGCCATTCCCTGGTTAAACGAATTAACAAAAGCTCATATCCAAATCTCTTTTTTCCGGGATTACCGGTTATGGCTTTTACTGGCGGGTTTAGTCATTATTACAGGTGTGCTGGCGGGTAGTTACCCGGCGTTTTATTTGTCAGCTTTCCAGGCCATCAAGGTGATCAAGGGAAATTTTACCAGCCATATCTCAGCGGCAGGGTTGCGCCGGTCCCTGGTTGTATTTCAATTTGTATTATCTATAATTCTTATTAATGGCATCATCATCATGTATAGCCAGCTGAATTATATCAAAGACAAAGATTTGGGTTTTAATAAAGAACAACAACTGGTATTTAATTTTCATACAGAAGAAGCCACACGTAATATCCCGGCTTTTATGGATGCCCTGAGAAAATTACCTGAAGTAAGTGCGGTTAGTAGGGCCAATAATTATCTCAGCCAGTTTGTATTCAACGATCTGAACTTTTATCCTTCGGGTGGCAACATATCCACAACTGAAGACATACGATTTATGCAAACGGATGAACATTTCGCCAAAGCAAATGGCATTCAACTGATCAGTGGCCGGGATTTCAGAATGCATGATTCAGGAAGGGTATTGGTGAATGAGACGGTGATGAAGCGATTTGGATTGAAAAAGGAAACGGCGCCGGGGACAAAATTGATTTCTCAATTAATTGACAAGGACGCTGCTCCCTTATCATTGGAAATAATAGGCGTGATGAAAGATTTTAATTACAGTTCATTGCACGAAAACATCAAACCCTTTATGCTTCTTTACCAGCAGGAGAGCAATGGTTTAAGCAATGTAATTGTGGCTGCTAAAAGTAAAAACTGGCAGACGCTATTGGGTAAAATAGAAAAAGCCTGGCATCAAAATCTTCCGTCCACTCCCTTTGAATACACTTTTCCTGATGATGAAATACAAAGGCAATATGAAACTGAGATCACGATTTCGAATCTCATTAATTCATTTACTATGATCGCCATATTTATTTCCTGCCTGGGATTGTTTGGGCTGGCTGCCTTCAGCTCCGAACAAAGAAGAAAGGAGATTGGTATCAGGAAAATTGTTGGAGCTAATGTGGCAGGCATTGTCAACCTGCTTTCAAAGGACTTTATTAAACTGGTTTTGATCGCATTTGTAATTGCTGTCCCCATCGTTTGGTGGGCAATGAATAACTGGCTGCAGGGATTTGCCTACCGCATAAATATGGAATGGTGGATGTTTACTTTAGCGGGTCTTTCAGCTGTTGTGATAGCATTACTAACCGTTTGTTTCCAGGCGATAAAAGCGGCAATTGCAAATCCCGTTCAGTCATTGCGAACAGAGTGAAACAAAAGAACAGAATAAAACATAAACAATGATAAAGAACTTATTGCTCATTGCCATCCGCAATTTTAAAAAAGATAAGTGGTTCAGCCTGCTGAACATTTTGGGGCTTACTATCGGTATTACCTTCAGCTTGTTTTTAATTTTTTATATAACAGATGAGCTGAATTATGACCGCTATCATAAAAAAGCAGACCGCATTTACCGTATCGATTCCTATATACAGGAACAAGACAAAAATACAAACTGGACCATGTCGCAAATTCCGCTGGGCCCTACGGTAAAAAAAGATTTTCCTGAAGTGGAAGAAATGGTCAGATTTATTTACAGGGAAAGAACATTGTTCAAGAATGAGGATAATAATTTTTATGAAACAAAAATTTATTATGCTGACAGCACTGTCTTCAACATATTTACGTACAAGTTTGTGGAAGGCAATGCAGCTCACGCCCTGAATGAACCTAATAGTATTGTGATATCAAAAACGCTTGCCAATAAATACTTTGGAAAAAACATCCCTGCCGTCGGCAAAACGCTGAAGACGGTGTACGATCTGTACAAAGTGACAGCGGTGATAGAAGATGTGCCTAAAAATTCGCATTTACTATTTGATATGCTCATCTCCGTATCTACTATATTAAAAGGGGAGCAGGAGAACCAATTTGCCTGGGGTAATTTCAACAATTTTACTTATGTGCTGCTAAAGCCGGGGGTAAATGCGGGAGCATTTAACAAAAAGCTGGAGCCCATATACAAAAAATATGTTGAACCCATTTTTTCGCAATTCAATGTAAAGATGCATTATGGTTTGTCACCCATTACCGCTATACATCTCCATTCCAAATTAGAAAGAGAACCGGAAGAACTGGGAAGCATGTCTTATATCTGGATATTCGCTGCTGTTGCATTCTTTATGCTGCTGATAGCCTGCATCAATTATATGAACCTTACCACGGCGAG
>JBGTNK010000287.1:0-6851 GCA_041743125.1 Chitinophagaceae bacterium | reverse complement strand
ACAATTAATTTTTTCAACCGGTTATCAGGAGTGATATGCATTGCCATATTGTATAATTAGACCGCAAAGTTAGAAAATGGAAAATAATAGCGATAAATAGCTAGTCTTAACAAAATATTATTTAGCTGAGGCCATGTTTGGTAAATGCTTTAATTTTATTTGTACGTCTAATAAATATAAATTAATAAACATGGAAGGAAAAAAACCAAAAATTTTGTTGTGTGAAGATGATCCGAATCTAGGAAGTGTATTAAAAAATTACCTGGAACTAAACGATTATGATGTGACCCTGGAACGAGACGGTCGCCTGGGGCTGGCTGCCTTTCAACGTGAAAAATATGAACTTTGCCTGTTGGATGTTATGATGCCCAACATGGACGGGTTTACCCTGGCAGAAGAAATAAGGGATGTGGATCCTGATATTCCTTTGTTTTTCCTCAGTGCCAAAACGATGAAGGATGATATTATCCAGGGCTATAAACTGGGAGCCGATGATTATATCACAAAACCATTTGACAGCGAAGTGCTGATGCTGAAAATAAAGGCGATCCTGAAACGTAATGAAGAATTAAACAAGGAAAGCGAGAATAAAGAATTTGACCTTTCCACTTACCATTTTAATCCCAGGCTTCGTCAGCTTTCTCATAGCGGAATCACTCAAACCTTATCTCCTAAAGAAAATGAATTGCTGAAAATGCTGGCCGAACATCTGAATGATCTCCTACCGAGGGACCAGGCATTGAAAAAAATATGGGGCAGTGATACCTATTTCAATGGCCGCAGTATGGATGTTTACATTGCCAAACTCCGCAAATATTTAAAGGACGATCCGAAAATAGAGATCGTCAATATTCACGGGAATGGTTTCAGGCTGGTAGTGCAATAATTTTGAAACGCCATTATCAATTAAAAGGATTGAAAGGAAACTTTTGATCCTTTTTTTAAGAAAATAAAGTAATGCCGGAGCCGCTTCCAGGTTTTATTTTTCCCAAATGCCTGTATGCTTTTTCAGTTACCTCTCTTCCTCTGGGTGTACGCTGCATAAATCCTTCCTGTATCAAAAATGGTTCATAAACTTCTTCTATCGTTCCGGCTTCTTCGCCAACAGCGGTAGCGATGGTAGTGATACCCACGGGGCCTCCTTTAAATTTTTCAATAATGGCAAGCAGGATCCGGTTGTCCATATCATCCAGCCCGTATTCATCTACATTCAATGCTTTCAGCGCATGCTGAGTAATACCCAGGTCAATTTCGCCATCATTTAAAACCTGGGCAAAATCTCGTACTCTTCTCAACAAACCATTAGCAATTCGTGGAGTACCGCGGCTGCGCCGACCTATTTCTCCTATTGCGTCTTTTGATATTGTAGTGCCCAGGATATCTGCAGACCGGTGAATGATCATATTCAAAGTTTCCGCATTGTAATATTCAAGCCTGCATTTAATTCCAAACCTTGAAAGTAAAGGCGCTGTGAGCAGACCACTTCTTGTCGTTGCTCCAATCAAGGTAAAAGGATTCAGTGTAAGCTGGATACTCCGTGCATTAGGACCACTGTCAATCATTATATCGATACGGAAATCCTCCATAGCTGCATATAAATACTCCTCTACCACTGTACTTAGCCGGTGTATTTCATCAATAAACAATACATCATTCGGCTCCAGGTTGGTAAGCAGCCCGGCCAGGTCACCTGGCTTTTCAATAACGGGGCCGGAAGTCTCTTTAATCTTTACGCCTAATTCATTCGCTACAATTCTGGATAGGGTGGTTTTTCCCAACCCCGGAGGACCGTGAAATAAAACATGATCTAATGCTTCCCCTCTCATGCGAGCAGCCTTAATAAATATTTGTAAATTTTCGATGAGCTGCGGTTGCCCTGAAAATTCGCTGATCTGCGACGGTCGAATATTATTCTCAAAATCTTGCTCCGCGGCTGAAAGTTGATCCTTATCACTGCTCAGGTTAGGGTTTGCCATATCAATTTATATCTGGTAATTGTAAAACTAATTATTTTAGTTAATAGATGGAGCCAATAAACGCCTTATCATTGAAAGAATAGAATAAACCGAATATGGTTAAACCAAACTGATTCTCTATACTTTTTCTATTTTTGAATATGGACTTTAAAAAATTCCGGGAAAGTATTGAATCCAATCAACCACCTGCCACCATTTCTGATCACCTGAAGGCGCTCTGGTACGATGCAAAGGGCGATTGGCAACAATCCCACAATATTATACAAGACATAGAAGATAAAAATGCCGACTGGATACATGCTTACCTGCACCGAAAAGAAAAGGATATAGGTAATGCAGATTATTGGTATAGGCGAGCCGGCAAAATAAGACCCCAAATATCATTACAACAGGAATGGGAAATAATTACACAAGAGCTTATTGGTCATTCTTCGTAAATTGATTGAGTTGAAGTACCAGGTCAGGATCAGGGCTATTGGCCAGCCAGCATTCTTTTTCTGAAAATTTACAAACGCCGGGAAAGTCTCCCTTTCTTCCTTGCAGGTCGGCAATTATTTGAAAATGAAGATGCGGAGGCCACTGACCGTTTTCAATAGGAAATCCAAATTCTGCTAAACATTCACCCTTTTTAATATGATCTGCTACCTGGATATTACGTATGGAACTTAAACTTAAATGACCGTATAGGGTGTAAAAGGAAATGCCTTTTAATTGGTGAGAAAGAATAATAGTAGCCCCATAATCTCCAAATGCATTATTAAAGGCAAAGCTGTGCACTAATCCATCAAGAGGGGCCATCACAGCAGTATGTGGTTTGCCCCAGATATCTGTTCCTAAATGAAGGCGTCTTGGTTCTTCCATCCTTAAATGGCTATCCAGTGATGAAATTTTTTCAATCGAAAATTCTGAGATACCAAACAGGTTACTGCGGCTATATAAGACCCTGTTTTCCCCATAACCGCCAATACCATACCTGGCTCCTGATTTCTGTAGCTCCTTGTTTATGTAATCAGTAAATAATCCTGTGTCTTGCAATAGAGATGTTGTTAATTGTCTATTGGATGCAGTAAAATCCAGCTGCAACAACTTATCCGCTCCAGGCGAAAAGGGAACCACGGGACCAAAATGTTCTGTATTTTGTTTTAGAAAAAAGGCCAGGTTTCTTGAGAGCATACAAATTATTTCATAAAGATAAAACCTGCCTGCCTCATTATTATAAAATACAATTGATTGTTAAACACGGGTAAGCATCCTTTTTAAAAAACAGATTTGTTGGCTGACCACAAAATAATCGACCATAAAATCAGTTAATAGAGCATACAAAACAAATCGAATCTATTTGAAAACTCAACTGTATTTTTTCTTTACCCTGCTGATCCTTTTTATGTCCGGATTTTCACCTTTAAGCAGCCAGATGATAACGGGTGTATGGAAGGGAAAGATAAACCGGCAAAAATGTGAAGTAAAGATTATTCAAAATGGCGATAACCTCACCGGTACAGCTTATTATTACGAATCGCCCAACAATTACCGCCGGTATAGCATTAAAGGATATTTTGACAGTAATACCAACGAAGTAGTGTGGTGGGATGATCAGTTGCTGGAAGAAAAATCCGACCGCTTTAATACACCAGGAAAAGTGCCATTACTATCAAGGGCTGATTTTAATTGCCCGGGAGATGGAAGGATGATGCTGGATGGCAAAGCTTCAAAAGTGGAAAATGAAAAAGAAAGGGCAGGTGAAGTAGACCTGGATAAAACCGGTCGATCCAACTTTTCCGATGAATGGGATTTTGTAATTGATAATTATACGATAGGTGCCAATGACCCGGATTTTATTGATAGCATTGCCGGGCTAGCTTATTCAAGATCTCCGCGGTATGAAGAGCCAGTGACAACCCTCGATGATGAAGAAAGGGTTGTTGTGCGTAATTCAAAGCCCATGGTTTCAATACCTGGTATTCAAAAAAAAGAACCGGTGGTAAATAAGCCCGCCAGAATTGATCCACCTGCTGATCCCATAAAGCCATTAACCATTGAAGAAAAATTTATCAACCGTAAAAAAATATTCGCTACTGAGATACCCGTAACCGGCGATTCAATTGAACTTCGGTTTTACGACAATGCGCAAATAGACGGTGATTCCATTTCGCTATTTCTAAATAACAAACTCATCTTTGAACATATACGCCTCACGGAAAAAGCCTATACCATAAAATTGCCTGCCAGTGATTTACATACATCGAATGAATTGATCATGGTGGCCGAAAACCTGGGATCAATTCCTCCTAATACTTCCTATATGGTTGCATTGGTTGGAGAAAACCGATATGAAGCACGTTTGGAAAGTACAGAGGGAAGCAGTGCTATGATCAGGCTGGTAAAAAAATAGGTGCTGTCTGTTTTGGAGAGGTAATTTTTGCCTGCAGCTGGTTATCATTATTACCGAAAATTTTTATAAAACCAGCCAGGCCATCACTGCAAAATGATCGGAGGCAAACCGGCCTTCCCATGTTTGTGAAATAGTAGCATGCTTTAATACTTTCCATTTCCCTTTCAGAAAAATATAATCAATAGGCTGATCATTTCTTTCCTTGCTTTTAAAGCCATTGAAGGTTCCTGTGGGACCATAATGAGGTGTTTGCGATATTTCTTTTGCGTCAGTTAAATGAAGAGGGTCCGTTTTTTTCATGATCACTTGTGCCGGCTCATCACCGGGCTCCGCATTAAAATCACCCGTAATGACAGCCGGTATGTTACCCGCTATTTCCTTTACTTTTTGCAACAATAATAAAGCACTTTCCTTCCTGGCAATCTTTCCTATATGATCAAAATGGGTGTTAAACGCAAAGAACATTTTTTTTGTTTTGCGATCCCTGAATTTGACCCATGTTACAATTCTGGTAATTGCAGCATCCCAACTTTTACTTCCTGCTACACCTGGAGTTTCGGAGAGCCAGAAGGTTTTTGTTTCCAATGCCTGTAACCGGGAGCTGTCATAAAAAATAGCGGAATATTCTCCTTTCTCTTTACCATCATCTCGCCCGGCACCTGCATATTTATACCGTGGTAGTTGTTGTTGCAAATCCATTACCTGGCCATGCAATGCCTCCTGAATTCCTAACAAGTGAATATCATGAAACAAAATTTGCGAAGCAACTTTATCCTTTCGGAAAGGCCAGGCATCCAAACTATCGGCAGCGGTATTATACCGAATATTAAAAGTCATTACATTCAATTCCTGTGCAGCTAATGAATAAGAAAAGAATAGAAAAAGAAAAATGAAAATATATTTTTTCATATTACCAGATTTGAATGCTAAAGATAAAAGGTAAAAGTTGGTTTTGTGTGAACCACTTTTTTCGGGAAAATTTTTTATGTCCATCCCATTTTGGCTGAATTAATCAGGGATGGCTCCGTTGCCTGATTCCTTAAATAAGTGTAAACAGAATACTGGAATAATAAATAGCTCCTATATATGGATGGCCGAATCCATTTTTATAATAATGATTTAAAATATTGGTACCTCCTATTTTTATCATCAGTGACTTGTTCTTTAAAAAACGGTGGTTCACCTGTGCATCAATTGTGCTGTACGCATTGATGGGGCCATTAGCAAAATCACCTTCATAAAAAAACGCATCCTGCCAATGAAATACCACATTAAAACCAAAATTTTTGTTTTTACCAAGACTTGAATTAGAAAAACCGGTATTCAGCCTGTATTTAGGAGTATTAAAATAGGCTCTGAATCCAGCAGGTATATCCTTAAGTACATCGGAATAGGCATTCAAAAAAACATTATAATTTCCCCGAAGCTGGTAATCAAAACCTAATCCAAAGCCATTGGTTTTTATTTTTTCGCTGCTGTTAATTACCGTTGAAAAAACGGCCCCGGTGGATGGCTGGAACAAAGTATTTCTTCCCAGGAAATTTTTGTATTGACCTAAATATCCGTATACATCAATCAGTAGCTTATATGCAATTAACGATTTGTAGCCTATTTCAAATGATCGGACGCTTTCGGGGTTAAACTCTTTATATATATACGGAGCAGACGCCGGAACTCCGTTATTTAATTCAACAACAGGATTTGTTTTTACATTCATATACTCCAACACCCAGGGCAGGCCACCCAGCAGGGTATAATTGCCAACATCCAACAGGATATATTTTTGTTGCGTAGACGGAAAGCGATAGGCTGTTTGATAAGACAAACGCAGGTTATTATTCCGGGCAAGTTGTACTAACGCCGTAACCCGTGGTGTAAAACGTCCTTTGAAATCTTCATTCTTATCAAACCTGCCGGATACAGCCAGGGTAAGTTTTTCCATGAATAACTTTTTGCTAACCTGTGTAAAAGCGGCCATTTCATTTATGGTGATAGGCTTTATTGTATCTACAAACAAAGTCCCTTTTGAATTAAGGATATATTTTTTCCAACTGGCACCGATAATGATTTCGGCAAATTTTATTTTATCAGAAAAATTATACTGGCCTTCGCTCATCCAGAGTTGTGATTTTTCAAGAAACAGACCTCCCTTTGGAATGGGTACTTTTCTTATCTGATCAAAGATTTCACGGAACCGGGAAGAACCTGCTTCCGGGCGACCCTGGTCTGCAAAGGCACGACTGGCTTCATGTAATGGTGATGCCGCATCATATACAGCTGCCTGTGCCTGGGCCAAAGTGCCACCATTTCCCATAACAGCCTGGAAAATCTGACTTGCCCCGGTTGCAAATGCCCCGAAATATTGAGGATACCAACTACCGTTAATGTTGGATGGATCAAAACTTGGTTTCCATACTTCATTCAAATATTGGGTAGTGATGGACACACTATAAGCTTCACCTGCATCTTCCTGGGTGGTATAG
>JBGTNK010000286.1:0-3617 GCA_041743125.1 Chitinophagaceae bacterium | reverse complement strand
TGAAATTTTACAGATTTTAGGAACATCACTTTTAGATAAAACTCCCATAAATCAACTACTTCAAACGAAAAACAATCAAGATGTCAAAGAGCTTTTATATAATCAATTGAAAATCTTTTAGTTTAAACGAGACGCTAGTGTAGTTATTTCATTCTTTTTTACACCTGTAATATTTGAAAGTTGTTCATCACTAAACTTATATTTATGCATTCTTCTTCTATACCCAAGTGCCCTACTCACCCATGAGAATGGTTCTTTTATATCTTTTTGTTGTTCAAGGAAATCTTCAATTTGATCTATTTTGTCTGCATCAAGATTTGGCAGTATTACAACTCTGACTTGTGAGAAGTGTTTATAAGATTCGTAATCTTGTTCGATAAGTTCACGAAGTGCGCAAAGACGCCTATTGCCAGAAATTACAAATCCTTCATGAGTAAGAATTAAGGGTTCTGTTTGTGTATGAGTTGAAAAATAGGATATAAGGTCTTTGTCTTTGTCAGACGATTTTATAAGAGACTTTATTAAGTTATGTTGTATCTCTTGGATGGCGTCAGATTCCACATCGTTAAAAAAATCCTCGCTTTTGTTTTCACGATATACGTATTGCTCTTGTAACGCCAAAGTTCTTGTATTATCAAAGCGGTATTTGGGGAGTTCGACTGAAACCATATAAACTTCGTAAAGTTCAGTGCCATTAACTGTTGGCACATCAAATTTTGTTACAGCATTTGCCTGTTTGTTTGAAATAAGTTCGTTGAACTTTTGCAGTCTTTCCGGTAGTGAATATCCGTATCTCATAAATTTAATTTATTCCAATTACAATTGTTGGTATTGTTATTATTTCTTTAAATAGATTTAGCTCAAAAGTGAATCTATTGAAGTTGGCAATATTAGACCCCATTTTTTTTGCTGCATCTTTAGATGGGATAATATAAATAGCAGCTTTTGCTTTTTTCTTCTTAAAAACATATTGAATTTTCAGTAAGTCAGCATAGAAACGACTCATGTTTCCGGTTTGGAAGCAAAGAATATGTTCGTCAATATAGGATGTAAGAGATATTTGAGAATTAGCATCTAGCATAAAATCATCTGACCATCCGAATGATTTTAATTGGGTGAGAATATCTTTTCTTAATTCATTTGTACAACCTTCTTTAATTTTAAAATTTGATTCCTCAAGTACTTTTAACAGCTGATCTTTAATTTTTTTGTCAACAATGTTATCCCCATTAGAGTGAGAATATATTTCGATTTTCATTTATTTTATGCTGTTTGGGTTTAATGAAAGTTTTGATTGTGTATGATCATAAATTGGCTTTTCCAAGGGTCTGAATTTTAAAACCCCATTCTCTAACTCTTTTACACGGGAAACCCCAATCTCTTTATACTTTTTTACTTTTTCTATACCAACCACATTTCTATTATTCTTTAAAGAGGCTAAGATTGTTGAACCAACGCCAGCAAAAGGATCCAAAACCCAATCAAATTCGTCAGTTAATGCTAGTAAACATCTTTCGACAAGTTCGATCGGGTATTGACAAGGATGATCAGATTTTTCAACATGATTCGCTTTAACGTTTGGAATGTTCCATATTTCATTTTCCCAATCATTTAAAACAATTTCCCAAATGTCTGAAGGATTTTTTCCATTTGGGTTACTGGAAAATTCACCTTTCTTTGGCCCTTTAAAATGTTTCTTGCCAGGATATTTTGAAGGTACTCTAACTGAATCCAAATTGAAAGTGTAACTATCGCCTTTTGTGAACCATAAAATAGTTTCATATCTGCCAGAGAACCTTTTTGATGAATGTAGTCCATGCCCAAATTGCCAGATAATTCTATTCCTTAATTTAAGTCCATGAGATTTGAAAATGTTATAATAGAAAATATCAAGGGGGAACACTTCTCCTTTGTCCATAAAATTCCCAACCTGCCAACATATACTGCCTAATGGATGAAGTGTTCTTATTAATTCGGTAATAATAGCATCTTGTTCAGAAAGGTACTTTTCAATTGATTTTTTCACTTCATATTCTTTACCGACGTTATATGGGGGTGAAGTAATAATTAACTTAAATTTGCCATCTTCAAATTCCTTTAATTTCTTTAGAGAATCGCCTAATATATATTGAAAATCACTCTTTTGATTTTTATTCTTCGTCATGGGTCAAATTTAAGTAAATCTCTGTTGGTAGAAGTGGTAAGATGTGGCTCTTTTGCAAGGTCAGCATGTGTCTGGAAAGATATAATCCAAGACTGAGAGGACAAATTGAAGCCGATTGTTCCAATGTCGAGCCCCACCTGCAACAATACTTTTGTTATGTGAGTACCCTTCTGCCTATCCAATGTTTTGTTGAGTCAAATAAGTAGCAACCCTTGTCATAATATAGTGTTGTCAATGCTAGTTACTACTTCGTATGCATTACGTGGTTGCGAAGGCTTTTTTTTTAAAGGATGGGGATTTTTGTTTTTTAATTTTTCTTCGGTGAGTGAAAAAATACTCTCTTGCAAGCTTTGCTAAGTGGGGTTGTTTGTAGCCGCTGGCAAGTGTGTATTTTTTGTGTAAGGCTTATCATTTCTTCTTGCTAATATTTATTTACTTAGCACCAGTTTCTTTTTTAGTAATCTTAATCTGGTCGCTTTTGGACTGAATTACAATTATTTGTTTAGGAGCAATTATCGATTTGTGATGTGTATATGCGTTAATTGCGTTTGCATTTGGCAAAACACCTTCAAGGTTTACAGTTCCTGTAATGACATTTAGCAACTCATTTCCAGTAGGAACTGGATATAGAATGAAAAAGTATTTGTTATCCTTCGATTTGGCGTGTGTCCGTAAAGCTGGTAAAGGCCCTGGGGCGTATCTCCACGCACCAGTCTTCGGTAATAAAACAGGTGTGTGAAGACATACACTTTGGCTTAGAATAAATGGATGTAACATGTCAAAAGAAAAAAAAGAAATACTGATATACACAGAGCAAGCCTTGCTTACGGAGCTGGCGCAACTTATTGAGCAAAGCCAGAAGCAATTGGTAACACAGGCCAATAGTACGCTTACAATGTTGTTTTGGCATATTGGCAATCGCATCAATAAAGAAATCCTGCAAAACAAACGGGCTGATTATGGCAAACGAATTGTGCCAGCATTGTCGGCACAATTGGAAACACAATATGGCAGAAATTTTGAACTGAGAAACTTAAGACGAATGATGCAATTTGCCGAGCAATTCACCGATGCCAGGATTGTGTCGACACTGTCTACACAATTGAGTTGGTCGCATTAAGAGGATAAAAATCCATTGAAATAGTTTAAATATATTGCTTTATCATTCCGACATAAATCCCGAAAGAGTGTCGGGATAAATCATATTTTAAAATGTCTGAAATAAGAGAATAACCATTTCCCCTACTTCTTTAAAATCCTCTGCAACTGCCTTGCGGTCTTAAACCCACATTGCGAAGCGATATATTCAATGGTGAATTCCGGGTTATTCAGCATGGTGCTGGCGTATTCCCTGCGCAGCAGGGTAAGATATTCCAATATGGTGGATCCTGTTTTTTCTTTAAAAACCCGGCTCAGGTTTCGGGGGCTCATGGCCACATGCGATGCCAGGTCT
>JBGTNK010000285.1:0-6436 GCA_041743125.1 Chitinophagaceae bacterium | reverse complement strand
TCAAATAGAAATGAAGCTGAAATAAATGCATTAACGCATAAGATAATCGGCTGTGCCATGCAGGTTCATTCTACATTGGGAAACGGATTCCAGGAGGTTATTTACCAGCGGGCACTGGCTATTGAGTTTTCTTTTCAGGGTTTGAATTTTTCCCGGGAGATGGAAATGGATTTGTATTACCGGGAGCAACATATCGGCACACGCAGGGTTGACTTTTTTGTTGAAGACAAGGTAATGGTAGAAATAAAAGCCATTGAAAAATTAGAAGATGTACACAAGGCGCAAGCCATCAACTATTGCGAAGCCTATAAAATCGGAGATGGACTATTGATAAATTTTGGCTCAAAAAGCCTCGATTTTAAACGGGTGTACAATAAAAATCTTGTTCATCCTAAAATCAAATAATCATGTTCGGGACAATATATAATAACAATTAAATCCGCACTCTCACTCCTTTTCAGGATACTTTGTTTCTAAAGCTGATGAGTGGGAGGTAAAAAAATGGAAATAAATTAATAAAGCACAAAATATTATGCCTAAGCAAGACCCGGAAAATATAAACCTTTTTTGTGTAAGGGCTGACTTTGGCACTTATACCAAACAATTTATTGAAAGGAACTATGTAGCCATAGGCTGGTTGCCACAGAATGATTTGAGTGCCATTACCAGCAGAGATGAGCTTTATCCTTTGTATAAAAAAGAATATCCCAAAGACAACAGTAATGTTGTGATTGGTCAGCAGGTAGGGCAAATAGCAAGGTTTATGCTGGAGATAAAACCGGGAGATTATGTGATTACACCAGCTCAGAACACTGAATTTATCTACTACGGCATTGTTCAGGAAAATGCCTACTACTTTGACGATGGTGCAGACGGTTGCCCCTACCTGCACCGCAAAAAAGTAAAATGGCATAAAGACACTATTCAGCGAAGCCAGTTTTCCGTACCATTTCAAAACACCATTCGTTCATCGCTTACTGTTTTTTATATCAGTCATAAGAAGAATTTTTTTACCACCATCGGAAAGCCTGAATTGGTGACGGAAGCAGATCAAAAAATTGAGTTTGATTATTACACTTCCATTCTTAATAAGATTCTTGAACTGGAAAATAAAGAGTTTGAAATTCTGATAACGCATATTCTTAATGCTTTAGGATTTGAAGGTTCGGAGCATAAAGGAAAAGTGGGTGATGGCGGAGTGGATGCAACTGGAGAATTGAACGTTGCTAACATGGCTAAAATAAAACTGTTTGTACAAGCGAAAAGGTATAGACTTGGTTCTAATATCAGTGCCAATGTGGTGAAAGCTTTAAGGGCCAATATTCCTGCCGGTGGACAAGGTGCTTTTATTACCACAGCCGACTATCAAAAGGCAGCTAAAGAAATTGCGGTTGAACAAGGATTTCCAAGAATTGGTTTAATTAACGGCAACCAGTTAGTTGATATTCTCGCAGAACACTGGAATGCCATACCCGATGAATTCCGGGAAAAATTAGATTTAAAAATTGGATTGGTTCCCAATTAAGACTTTTAGAATGGTTTATTTAAAAAAAATTGTATGCCAAACACAATTGAAGAAGATTATTCAAAATATGCTCATGAATTTGCCGTATGGACAACGTGCCGGGCGGTACAAAGAGGATTTGTAAAAACAGAATTACTAAAAAAAGTTATTGAAGAAGTTGATTTAGGAGGACAAATTGCGGAATTAAATAAAACCAAGTTGGATAATGATTACTTTGACAGGTGGCATTTGGTTATGGCTACAAAAATGATCACGGCTGCTAAAATATTAATCATCAAGGCGGCTACTAAAAACAAAAAAGCAGGCGTAGAAAAAAATCCTAAAATGACTTATGGCAGAGCTGCAAAAATGATAGCTATTTACATTAAAACCAGCCAGATCATCAGGGAACCTGAAAGCCGATTGGCCCGGTTTGCCCATCCACCGGTAGATATGAAATTGCTGAGCAGGTTGCGGAGAGAATTTAAAAGCGAATTTGGCAATACTTCATATGCCCCATGGACACAGTTTGATGAAAATTCTTACATGGGAACAATTCAGATTCTAAGAATTATTCAGGCAAAAAAATCATTAAAATATTTCTGGATGATTGAAAAATATTGGACTGCATGACCAAAATCTCCGAAAACCATATTGAACTTTTAGCAATCGAATGCCTCGAACGATTAGGCTACAAATACATTTACGCTCCAGATATAGCACCAGATGGCGACACTCCCGAAAGAGCCAGTTACGAACAAGTATTACTGGTGGGTCGTTTAAAGAAAGCGGTCAGGAGGATTAATTCAACAATACCTGTAGAAGCACAGGATGAAGCCATCAAAGAAATACAGCGCATTGCTTCACCTGAGTTACTGGCCAATAATGAAAACTTTCATCGTTTGTTAACAGAAGGTATACCTGTTACCAAGCGGGTGGATGGAATAGATCGTGGTGATAGGGTCTGGCTGTTTGATTTCAACAATCCGCTGAATAATGAATTTATAGTTGCCAACCAGTTTACCATTATTGAAAAAGATAAAAACAAAAGGCCCGATGTCCTCTTGTTTGTTAATGGCATTCCGTTGGTGGTAATGGAACTGAAAAATGCAGCAGATGAAAAGACAACTATTCGCTCTGCCTTTAGGCAGATAGAAACATACAAAACTGCTATACCTTCTTTATTTACCTATAATGCATTCAATATTCTGTCAGATGGTTTTGAGGCAAAGACCGGCTCTATCTCTGCAGGCTTTAGCAGGTATATGGCCTGGAAAACTGCTGATGGGAAAGCTGAAGCCTCCCACCTGGTAAGTCAACTGGAAACATTGATTGCCGGTATGCTAAACAAAGAGACTTTGCTTGACCTGGTGAGACATTTCATTGTGTTTGAAAAAATGCGTAAGGAAGATGCAGCAACAGGAATCACCACTATATCTACTGTAAAAAAGATAGCAGCCTATCACCAGTATTATGCCGTAAACAGGGCGGTTGAATCAACTTTACGGGCTTCCGGTTTTACCAAACATACAGATGGATCACTTTCGTCCGGTACTACTGAAAATATGTTAATGGAATCACCGGAAAGCTATGGTGTTCCGGGTGTGAAAAATCAGCCGACGGGTGATAGAAAGGGCGGTGTGGTTTGGCATACCCAGGGTAGTGGTAAATCGTTGAGTATGGTTTTTTATACCGGCAAGATTGTATTGGCTATGGATAATCCAACCATTTTGGTCATTACTGATCGTAATGACCTGGATGATCAGTTGTTTGATACGTTTGCTGCCTCTAAACAATTGTTGCGGCAGGAACCGATACAGGTTGAGAACAGGAATCAATTGAAGGAGTTATTAAAAGTTGCTTCGGGTGGTGTGGTGTTTACCACTATTCAAAAGTTTCAACCCGAAGAAGGGAATGTATATGAAACATTATCAGAAAGAAAAAACATTGTGGTTATTGCAGATGAAGCACACCGTACCCAATACGGCTTTAAAGCAAAGACTATTGATGATAAAGATGCCTATAAGAATGTGATAGGTAAAAAAACCGTATACGGGTTTGCTAAATATATGAGAGATGCGTTACCGCAGGCTACTTATTTAGGATTTACCGGAACACCCATTGAAGGCACAGATGTGAATACAGCGGCTGTCTTTGGTAATTATGTAGATGTGTATGATATAGCCCAGGCGGTGGAAGACGGCGCCACTGTTCGAATTTATTATGAAAGCCGTTTGGCAAAAGTTAGCCTGGATGATGAAGGCAAAAAATTAGTTCAGGAGCTTGAAGATGAACTGGACCAGGAAGAATTAACCAGCACTCAAAAAGCAAAAGCTAAATGGACGCAGTTGGAGGCCCTGGTAGGAAGCCAGAGAAGAATTAAAAATATTGCAAAAGATATTGTTTTCCATTTTGAACAAAGGCAGGAAGTATTTGAAGGCAAGGGAATGATTGTAAGTATGAGTCGCCGGATAGCAGCTGAACTATATGATGCTATTATTGCTTTAAAGCCGGAATGGCATTCTGATGATTTAAACAAAGGTGTAATTAAAGTGGTGATGACTTCTGCTTCGGCGGATGGTCCAACGATTTCAAAACATCATACTTCCAAAGAACAAAGAAGATCATTGGCCGAAAGAATGAAAGATTCCGATGATGAATTGAAACTGGTTATTGTCAGAGATATGTGGTTAACAGGTTTTGATGCACCCAGTTTGCATACACTTTATATTGATAAACCCATGAAGGGGCATAACCTGATGCAAGCTATTGCAAGGGTGAACCGGGTATATAAGGACAAGCCCGGTGGTTTGATTGTTGATTATTTAGGTATAGCAGCTGATTTGAAAAAGGCTTTATCTTTTTATTCCGATGCCGGAGGAAAAGGTGATCCAACGCTAATGCAGGAACAGGCCGTGGAACTAATGCTGGAAAAAATGGAAATAGTTTCTCAATTATACCATGGATTTGCCTACGAAGAATATTTTGAAGCGGCCACTTCCCGAAAACTATCATTGATTCTGTCGGCGGAAGAACATATACTTGGTTTGGATGATGGCAAAAAAAGATACATTAATGAAGTAACGGCATTATCAAAAGCATTTGCCATTGCTATTCCGCATGAGCAGGCGATGGATGTAAAAGATGAGGTAGCTTTTTTCCAGGCGGTAAAAGCAAGGCTGGCCAAGTTTGATGGAACTGGTTCCGGAAGAACGGATGAAGAAATTGAGACGACCATCAGGCAAGTGATAGACCAGGCGTTGGTTTCTGAAAAGGTAATTGATGTTTTTGATGCAGCAGGTATAAAGAAGCCGGACATTTCTATATTGTCAGAAGAATTTTTGATGGAACTGAAAGGTATGGAGCATAAGAATATTGCCCTGGAAGTACTCCGAAAATTATTGAATGATGAATTAAAGGCAAGAGCAAAAAAGAATCTTGTAAAAAGCAAAACATTAATGGAGATGCTGGAAAATGCCATAAAGAAATATCACAATAAAATATTAACCGCCGTAGAAGTAATAGATGAACTTATTAAGCTGAGCAAAGAAGTAACCAATATGGATGCTGAGGCAAAGGATTTAGGTCTTACTGATTTTGAGTATGCATTTTATACAGCAGTGGCAGACAATGATAGTGCAAGGGAATTGATGCAGCAGGATAAATTAAGAGAACTGGCGGTTGTACTTACTGAAAGAGTAAGGCAGAATGCCTCTATTGACTGGACGATTAAGGAAAGTGTAAAAGCAAAACTGAAGGTGATAGTAAAGAGAACGCTGAGGCAATTTGGCTATCCTCCGGATATGCAGATGCTGGCAACAGAAACAGTATTAAAGCAGGCAGAGATGATTGCAGGGGAATTAAGTAAAAATTAGAGTTTATTAGAGCCTGCCCAGGATATTAGCAGTTGAATTGATCAAAGCTTCCTTTTTTATATAAAATAAATCTACCTAATATAGCGTTTATCTTATCAATATCCTTGATAATAGCCAATGCTTAACGATAAAAACGATTTTCGTTCCTATTTGCTGAAATCAAAACTAGCGTTTAAGCGACGATATCCTTTTTATTTTAAAACTTCATCAGAGCCATACCAATCGGCAAATCAACAAACTGAATCAGAGACCAAGGGATATCTTTTCGAGCAATTTATTGTGTCCCTTTTTACACCTGAATATTTTACATTACTTGAATGGAGAAGCGACAAGTCTTTTAACGGGATATATCCGGTAAGCTGTCAATTTCCTGATCTGGAATTTTATTACAAATCAAATTTTGAGTCGATGCACTTTGCTGTAGAATGCAAATGGCGCCGATATTTTGAGAATGGGAACTTGAATTGGGTAAAAAAAACCAATTAGAGAATTACAGGCAGTTTCAGAAAATTAGTACCATTCCTGTTTTTATAGTCCTGGGCGTTGGTGGCGAAGCAAATAGGCCTGAGGAAGTTTATATTATTCCTTTAAAAGATATTGAGAGTATAAGTTTACATAGTATTTCTATAAAACCCTATCAGCGTCCAATACCAAATGACAGGTTGTTCCTCAACTGTTCGATATTAAGATTATCATAAAAACTCAAACTAATTATTGGGATTGGGAATCTTCAACAGCTACACCCTGTATTAGAATTAAAATTGAGGAAGGTTAAATAGAGTTCCCTGGATTATCGTTATCTAATCGAAATTAAAAACAAATTACTCTCCATCTTCTCCATTTTTCCTATTTCTTTAAAATCCTTTGTAGCTGCCTTGCCGTCTTAAAGCCACATTGAGAGGCGATATATTCAATAGTGAATTCCGGGTTATTCAGCATGGTGCTGGCGTATTCCCTGCGCAGCAGGGTAAGATATTCCAATATGGTGGATCCTGTTTTTTCTTTAAAAACCCGGCTCAGGTTTCGGGGGCTCATGGCCACATGCGATGCCAGGTCT
>JBGTNK010000284.1:0-16798 GCA_041743125.1 Chitinophagaceae bacterium | reverse complement strand
TGTAATGCGGCAAGCTTTCCTTTTTCCTGGTCCAAATCTTTTCCAATACGGCCTTTAATAAATGTTTTATCATCTAAGAGCGGGCCATGCCCGGATACATATAAATAATTTCCGGTAACCAGGAAAGGTTTATAAACTCCCATTGGTGCAGGAGCAGGAGGCAATTTTAATCCTAACTGAGAAAATCGTTGTTCGGGTTTTTGTTGTTCCATAATTTGTTTTATACAAGTAAATTCAATAGTAATACTCCGCCCAGTCCTAAAACAGAAACAATAGTCTCCATAACCGACCATGACCGGAGAGTGTCTTTAATGCTTACATTAAAATATTCTTTGAAGAGCCAGAAGCCGGCATCATTCACATGCGAAAACATGAGGCTCCCGGCACCAATTGACAAAACCATCAAATTCGGATCGGTATTGGTTTGAATAAGCAAGGGTGCAATAATCCCAGCTGCTGTGAACCCTGCCACCGTAGCGGATCCCACGGCTATGCGGATAATAGCGGCCGTAAGCCATCCGAGAAATAAGGGAGAAAGGGATACCTTTTGCAACTGTACAGCAATCTGGTCACTGACGCCACTATCGATCAACACTTGTTTTAACGCGCCGGCCCCGGCTATGATCAAAAGAATCATGGCAATGTCCTTTACTGACTCGCCATACACAAACATCACCCTTTTCATGGTCCTTCCCTTTTTTACACCCAGCGTAAAGGTGGCAACAATCAAAGCAATCAGCATAACAATAGATGGCTGGGATAAAAACGAAATAACAGGTAAGAATTCAGCAGGTGCGATAAATGGAAGAGAGGCAGTCAATGCAAAAAACCCAACTGGCAAAAGGGCGGCAAAAAAACTATTAAAAGTTGAAGGTAGCTGGGATGCGGGCAATTCAGGAGGCCGGAAAGTATCTAAAGGATGGGAGACTATTTTTTTTAATGCCCGGGAAAATATGGGTCCGGCGACAATGATAGTGGGGATGGCTATCATAATTCCATAGAACATAGTGGTCCCGATATTCGCATTAAATTGAGTGGCCAGGGCCGAAGGTGATGGATGAGGTGGCAAAAAACCATGTGCTACGGACAGAGCGGCAAGCAGGGGAACTGCTGTTGCAACTGCAGGAAGTTTATATTGATAAACTAAAGAAAAAACAAGTGGAATCATGAGCACAAATCCCGTATTATAAAAAAGCGGTATGCCAATTATAAACCCGATAAGGGCCAGGGCCCAATGAATATTCTTCAACCCAATTTTTTGCATGATTGAGGTTGCAATCTGTTGCGCCGCTCCACTTTCCGCTATCAGTTTTCCTAACATGGCGCCCGCTACAATAATTACAACATTACCACCCAGTATGTCCCCCATTCCTTTTTCAACCGACCGGGTGACCTGGCCAAGCGGAATGCCCAAAAACAAACCAGCTACAACGGAAACGATCAGGAAGGCAAGAAAAGGATTGAAATTAAAGGCGGCAATAAGAATAATAAGGGCAACTAAAGCAAGGAAAACAATAAATAAAGACATGGCAAGGGGATTAGCGGCGATAAGATAAAGAAATATTATTTACCAATACCAATTTGCCCGATGTCAACTTGAATAGTTGCCCTTACATGGTAACATTTAAAAGAAGAATTTTAATTTCTCCAGGTTGAGCAGTTTAAATAAAACAGCGAAAGCAAGTAATGAAGAGAAGAAAATTTATTTAAATCAATAAATTAAAAAAAAATAACGATCGATCGTATTCAGGTTAATTCAAATTCCTATATTTATCAAATAAAAAAAGCAGGTCGGCTAGACAACCACCTGCTTGGTCTTTTGGACCGTTCACATGAGAAAACTCTATATCTTGTTCCGTTTCGCTCCGGCGAAGCGGATTTTTTTTCCTTTTATAAAAGTAAGTTGATAAAAATCAATAATTATTATCGTTTTACCCAAGCATGAAATTTTAATACTGAATTTGTATTTTTTTTCCAAGGTGCTATAACAGATTAAAAAAGTGGCCATCATAAATTTTAAGCGTTATTTCTATTTCCCTAACTGACTATTTTGGGAATTGTAATAATTTAGGAAGAAAATCATTTCTTCCTCGTTATTAAATTCCAGGTTATTCTGATCTATCCATTCTTTAAATTTTGATGATCCAGGTAAAAGAGCCAGAAAAAATGCTGCATTTAACTTCTTGAGTCTTTCTATTTTATTTTCCTTCTTTAAAAAATAATAATTAACATCCCGAAAGATGTAACGTTTTTGTGTTCCAAACAGTGAGTCTTCGGCAGGAAAAACGCGGCGGTTTCTATACTTCAGCAATTGGTAATTTCCGTTATTGATCACTTGCACAAATCCTGTCACTGGCCGTTTCCCAATAACCAAACCAGGCTGGTCTTTTATAAAAGTAGAGCTTCCTGAAACGCTATCTGTGGTTGGATGAAAAATTATTAAAGCCACCGGGTTGTCTTCATCCGCTACCAGTTCCTCTCCCTTCCACATAAAATGAAATTGGTCGGTTGCCAGGTTCAACCGCACTGGAACTGTATTTATCAGGTGATCCTTATTATCATATAAGCTTGCCAATTGCCATTCTTCTTGCAAAAAAGGGGTTCCCTTAATCCGGCTTAGTGGAATTTTTTTTCCAAATGCATCAGGACCATTTATAGTTACAGTAGGAGCCTGATGTTGAGGACCTACTCCCTGTTCTATAAATACCTGGGCATTTACTATTGTGAGGTAAGAAACGGAAAGGAGGAAAAGACTGATTTTAGGAATGATCAAAAATTTCATGAGCCATTTTTATATGTTAGAATCAAACTATCAAACCCTGATTTTTTTGATGAACGATCATTGAATTCCAAATATCAAAAAAGAGGTTGCCCTTTATTAGTACAACCTCTTTGGAAAATAATTTGAAAGCTATGGTTTTTTTAAGATCAATTGATTGATACCCTGCCCGGAAATATTTATTCTAACATTTATCTGGCCAGTGCATGAAAATATAAAGCCTGAACTTCCCCCACCTGTAATTGCCAGGAATCCTCCATAGTTTCCGAATGTAACTCCAGTGGGAATACTAACAACTCCTGTAGCAGGGTCAACTGTAAGGGTCAGCGGATTGACCACATTTCCAAAAGCAGGATTTGGCCAAACTTTACTGAGATCGACCTGGTTTGCATTTGCACCAACAACCACCTCTACCAGGTCACCTGCACCCCAATCCTGCCAGTCATCCTTTATAACTTCATATGTACCTGCTATCGTTGAAGGATTGTAAGGACAAACAACAGTAGCGGTCCAGTGAAAAGCTGCATTAAAAGGTCCCTGGTTTTCCAGATCAACATCACTGGTATTTGCAGAAGAAAATTTTCTGCCATCTTTTAAAACGGCTTCGTTGTATATATGATAAACGCTACCCGGATCCAATGCTCCCGGTGTAAGGCCCAATGCTGTTGCAATCTCATTGTTTGTAGCAGACAGGGTTGTTTCTCCGTTGAAAGGAATATTTTTAAGAAGCTTCCATTTAGTTTTGTCAACTGTAGCTGTGGCAGATGCATAAACATTTATACTTTCAACAGGCTCTCCATATGAACTAACTATTTGTCCCACTGAACTGGCCGGGTCAACTGCATTTAAAAGTCCATTGATTGATCTTACCAAAGTTAAATAGGATCCTTTACCCAATTCGTCATAAAAATCTTTTGGCTTATTACACGACAGTAATAAGAGTATAAAAAATATTGACAGGGAATATGCTTTTTTCATCTTGTTTTATTTTATAGGTATTTTACCAGGTTTAATTAACATACATATTATCCGCGTTGTTATCCCAAAACACTTTTACGTTAGTAGCGGTTTTTTGGGTTACATTATTATTCCTGTTTGCATAAGCACCAGGATAAAACATGGACCTGAGAAATGCACCTGCTGAAGGATTTAAATTAGGCTGCATATTCCTTGGCATTCCTGTACGCCTGTAATTGTTATATGATTCAATTCCATTTCCCCAAAGGGCGATATAATACTCTTTCATTATTACATTTAGCTTATCGGCATTAGTGGTTGCCGCATCGTATAATTGCAAAACCTTATCAACATAAGCCTGGATATTGGCAGCAGTTGGAACCCTGGCAGCGGGTACAGAAACCCCAACCGTTCCGGGATACGCAACTACCGTAGTTATAGATTTTCTTACTCCTGACTCCAGTAAGGCTCTGGCATCCCCGGTAGTTCCGAGTGTAATTGCTGCTTCTGCTTTTACAAATTCAGTAAAAGCAGGCTGCCATAATGGTAATATACCCTGACCCTGTGCACCATCATTGGCCCCGGTAATCCTTACTTTATCGTCATTATCAAACCGACCGCCGGCAGGATATATACCCCATACCGTTCTTTGAAATCCATCAGGAGGAATACCCCTGTCGTTTCCATGATCACGACCGTAAAATCCATTGATATCGCCATAACAGAAAGGAACACCCGGAGGATAATGTGGTGGATTAGGACTGATTAGGCACTCCAGGGTGGTAATAGGCACAAGCGTAACGTTACCTACCTGCCGGTAAAAATAATATCGCCAGCGTGGATCAAGCCCCAACCCTTTTTCTGCATATACCACATACATAAAATGATTGCCTATATAATCATTGGCACCGGTGCCTGTATAATAAATACTATATTTCTGGTGCCGGCTGACCGGGTTCAAGGCTTTTGAACCATGTTTAAAAACAAAAGCCTGGGCATCTGTAGTAATTAATTCTCCTTCTGCTAAAAGTGCATTGATCTTTGCCTGCACGGTGTTATCCACCAACCGGATCTGGTTATATAATTTAAGCTTCAGCGTTTTTGCCACACGTCTCCAACTGGTAGCTTTAGCTACTGCCCCGCCGCCAAAAAAAAGATCATTTGATGGTAGAGGAGTACCTGCCGTTACCATGTTTAACCTGGCAATGGCAGCATCCAATAAAGCAAAAGCTGAATCATAAACCTGTTTTCCGGGATCAGCTTTTGGATTGGTATTCTCAGTTCCTAAGTTGGCCTCATTGTAGGGAACATCACCAAAAAAGTCCACCAGTGTTGCTGCTGTATACGCTTTAAGAATCATGCCCATTCCAATATGCAAATGCCGGCCGCTTCTTTCTGCAACAGGAATCATTGCATTTACATTATTGAAAACTTTTTGGTATGCATCTCTCCACACTCCGTCAAAAGATTCGGGTTGATAAAGATCCAGGTAAGTTCTTGCTGCCATGTATTCCATTCGGGTCAGTTCCTCACCGTTTTCAGAAAGACCGGGTTCCACATCAGTAGAACCATAAAATTCAGTAAATCCTAATTGAACATAATTCAAATAAAGGTCCACGTCTGCAGTTTGTGGCGCAGGGAAATTTGGGTCTGTAAGCATCCTGTCAAACTTTTTGCATGCCGGCATCATTACCATTATTCCCATTATTCCCAGTACTATTATCTTTATATTTTTCATTGTTTCTCTTTTATTATTTTTTAAAATGTAACCCGGAGTGTGCCACCAAATCTGCGGGTTTGAGGCCCGGTCATATATTCAAAGCCTCTTGTTTTTCCAACACCACCACTTGATGATTCAGGATCGTAGTTTGTACCATCAGGAAATTTGGGAGCTTTGTGCCATAAATTTTGCCCACTCAATATGATAGAAACATTACCCAATGGAGTTTTGCCAATCAATGATTGTGGCAATGAATAAGAGAGTGAAATCTCTCTTAGTCTTACAGTTGTAGCATCGTAAAGCCACTGTTCGTGGGCACCCAGGTAGGTATTAAAAAAAGCACGGTCTAATGAGGTTTGAAAATCATTGGGTGTTCCGTCTTGTTTTACTCCGGGTAAAATAATCGCCAGTGAACGATCAACATCAGTTGATTTTGCAAGTCCACGACCCACCATGGCATTTACAGTAGTAGCATAAATATCTCCACCCTTTGTATAATCCCATTGCATACGCAATTCAATTCCTTTATATCCAAGTGTACCTATTCCAGATACTCTATAATCCGCATTGGGGTCGCCTATTATAACAGACTCAGTGGAGGCTATATAATAGCCATCGGGACCAACAATCCTTTCCCCTGAACCTTTTCCACCAGCAACAGGATTCTCCCTTTGCCAGTAGGTTCCTTTTATTATCCCGAAAGGCTGGCCGTTAATTGCAAAGTTTCCAACGTTACTGAACAATCCACCCGTTTGGACTTGAGAAATTTCTTCAGGCAAATTGCTTACTTCACTCTTGTTCTTTGTAAAATTTGCATCCAACTGCAGGTTCCAGTCTTTATTTTTTATAACAGTATAACCTAGTCCGATCTCTACGCCTTTATTGGTAAGATCACCAGCATTGATTGTAGTTATTTCAAATCCTGTGGCCGGATCAAGTGGTCTGTCCAAAATCTGGTCAGATGATTTTCTGTTATAGTATGTGAAATCAATGGAAAACCGGCTTTTTATTAATTTGGCTTCTACTCCGGCTTCATACTCCTCGAGCAACTCTGGCGACAGATCAGGATTGGCCAATGTATTATTTATATTATTTGTATTTACAACCGCTCCATTCCTGTCTACAAAATTGTTTGTTGATACGGTTAGCCTGTTTCTTGTTGAATAGGGAGAAGGAAAGTTTGCGCTGGTAGCATAACCGGCTCTTAACTTCACGTAATTAAGAAAATCGTTGTTCTGTAAACCTGAAAAAGCAGCCGTAGGAATAAAGGAAACGCTGACACTAGGATAAAAAAGAGATCGGTTTTCCTTTTCTAAAGTAGAGGTCCATGAATTTCGACCTCCCAGGTTCAGATAAATAAATTCTTTATAACCTAATCCTGCCTGGGCAAAAATGCCAACAGTTTGCTCGTCGGACTTGTAATCCATATCTAACCCATCTTCCGTCCTGGTATCATGCTGAATAAAATTGGAGTGATCAAATAATCCGAATACCAATTGGTCAGAACTTTTTAATCCCGATTGATCATATAACAGCTGATTGGAATTAACACCGGCAGTAATATCCAATTTCAAATTGGAATTAATATTAGTCTGGTATTGTGAAATAATTGAATGATCCCATATCCTGTTTGTTGCGTCAATTGTTCTGTACATTCCTCTGGTGTATTGCAGATCGACCGGCTGTGCCCTGCTGATACCTCCTTTATTAATAGTGAGAATATGGTCTTCGTTGTATTGATCATAACCCACCCTGTAAAGAATATCAAGATTCTTCAGGATGTTATACTTCATAGTAAAATTACCGTATATCCTGTTTGTTTTCTGGGCAGTCAATGAATTATACAAAGTCCATTTAGGATGTTGGATATCATTGGGACCCCGATAATAAGCAGAGGCTCCATCCGGAGTCTGGTATGGCCAGTTGGCTAAATCATTGGCACGAGGTGTATACATAATATCCGCGAAAACACCTGTACCCCCGTTTTGTGCGCCACTGGCTCCGCTCTGTGCTGTGGTTGGACTTACAAAATTATTTATAACATAGTTTATTGTACCACTAACTGTAACATTATTGAGCAACTTGGTATTAATACCAATACCAAAAGTATTCCTGTCAACTTTATTTGTTTCCAAAAACCCCTGGTCTTTCAGGAATCCATAATTCGCAGAAATAGTACCATTAGCTCCTAAGGCAGCCGATAAATTAACACCTGTATTTAAGACGTAACCGTCTTTAAAAAAGGCTCCAAAGTTATCATGAGGAACAAAATCAATTGAATCACCAGCTAATTCAGGAAAAAGTCCGGCTTGCGATCCTACTGCATACGGATGAAGTAACCGCTGCGGAGGGTTTGTAAATTTAGGACCCCAGTTGCTGAAGAAAGCAAAACCTCCAGCAAGTGAGAAACCACCGCCGTAAGAATTTTGTAAATCGGGAACGCTTGATGGCTTCGTTTTAAAATAAGATTGGGAAACTGTGATTTCAGCTTTCTTA
Organism: Chitinophagaceae bacterium; assembly: GCA_041743125.1. GTDB lineage: Bacteria > Bacteroidota > Bacteroidia > Chitinophagales > Chitinophagaceae > Terrimonas_B. The sequence goes on along the minus strand of JBGTNK010000284.1, from coordinate 8,846 downwards.
TTACTTCTTCTGCCTGATCCATTTTTTGTCGTGATCAGGATAACACCATTTCTTCCACCTTCTCCATAAAGTGTAGTTGCGCTCAAACCTTTTAATATGCTTACACTTTCTATATTATTCGGATCAATATCTAAAAAACGGCTTGAAGTCTGGCTACCATATATAGGATCCGTTTGTTGATTGGTAGCGCCGCTAAATGGTGCACCGTCAATAACAAATAACGGATCGCTGCCACCGGTAATGGAGTTTGCTCCCCTGATTTGTATATTAGTTCCGCTACCTGAAATACCACTAGAAGCTAATATATCCACACCAGGTGCTTTTCCACTTAACAATCGCCCCAAATCCCCATCGGGCCTCGATTCTAACTGCTTCTTGTCAACAGTGGTCACAGCATATCCCAGTGCTTTCTTTTCACGGCGAATACCCAGTGCCGTAACCACTACTTCGCTTAATTGCTGAGAACTTTCTTCCAGCGAAATACTCATCTCATTTCCACTTGGCAAAGAAGTCTCCACTGTTTTAAAACTTACAAGGGTAAACACAACTTTGGTATTGGCTGGCACATTCACCAAAGAGAATTCCCCGTTCAGATCTGTTTGGGTAGCCGCCCCTCCGTTCTTTACAATTACGGAAACGCCAGGCAAAGGTGATCCATCCTTTTTGTTTGTTACTTTACCCGTGATATTTTTTTGCGCAATCGCTAAAGAATAACCGGCAATGATAATGGCAGTTAAAAGAAATAATTTCTTCATAAACATGATTTAGAATGTGATTGTTACATTGAATAAAATGCACTACGTATGTTAGTATGAAAACTTTAACATCAAGGCAACAATTTCAGCATAGTTGCTTCACCTGCGCAGGCCTATGTTTCCAAAGCATGAAATTTTAAATGTGAGGCAGTATAAATTGAAACTTAAAAAATAACTCAATAATGAAAATGAACGACTGAACCATTATTTACTCCCTATACAATGAATTTTCAGGAATAAACCTGTAGATATGAATACTAAAAATTAAATTAATTCTCTTAATAAGGAGTTTCAAATTCATCATAGTAATGCTGATCTACGGGTGTTTGTATATTAACTTTCTGTAGCCCGATTCCTGACGGACTTAGAGGACAAAAAAAAGCGGTCTCAAATAAACGAGACCGCCGAAAATGCAGGGTAATTATTAACCAGGATCTGATTCTAAAATAGGGTGCGTAGAAAAATTTACTGTACGCTATTTTTGTAATTTAAGTGAGGCGTCATAGTCAACACCGTTTACTTTTATTTTTAGTACGAAGGTTAAATTATCTCCACATGGATTAACGGTTCCTGTTCCTCTCACGGTGGAACCCGGTTGAGCACCATCGTAATCTCCGATCACTTGCTCAGGAACTGTTGCGGCAAAGGATGCCGGATCAACATTAATGATCATGGGCCTGCGGTTCTTGCCATAGGCGGGTGAAGGATAAGCCGTAACTGCTATTTGATTTTCTCCAACCCCCGGCTTTACTTCAACTTTTTCACCCACTGCAAAATCCTGCCAGCTGTCCTCGGTAACCGTATAGTTACCATTAAAAGAGGTTTTTGAAAATGTGCAAGCGGCAATATAAACAAGCGTTGGACGGGCTCCAGGTTGAGCTGAAACCCCGGACGCATAGGAATTCCCGGTTATCGGGAAAGCCTCAAACTTTTTTCCCGCAGCTGTAGTTATATCAGCCCCTATTTCAAAATTATCACCCAGTACGATAGCTGCACCAAATAAATTGGTAAGCTGAACTCCCGTTATTTCTACCGTTGCCGGAAAACTGGTAAGGCCTGGCTTAATAATCTTGACGTTGGCCCTGTTACCATTTTTTATTACAACGATGTCAACCTGCTGGGGATTCAAGTCTGATTCAAAATACTTGTCCAGAACAAATTTTCCTTTGAAGCTTTGCGGATTCTGACCGGAAATAGAATTATCGCTGGCAGCATCTTTTACAAAAAGGGGCAACCACGTAAACTTTTCCAGTTTGGGTAGGTTGGGATTATCCTCTTTCCGACAGGCATTAAAAATAAGAGTGGCCGAAAAAAGAATGAGGCTAAATATTTTTATGTGTTTCATATTTCGTTTTTTTAATTAATCTTTTAATCAGGGCATCCAAAAAACCTTGTAAGAACTTGGATTCTTTTGAGGGGGTGCATTTGGATTTGTTTCCAATTCAGTTTGATCCCAGGGTAAAGCGAGTGCAAAAGTTCTGCTCAGTTGTACTGGCACTTCTTTTTGAGCACCGGGATTAACCGGATCTCCGTTTATTGGAGGCTGCACTTTGCCACCGGGAGCCATGGCCGGATCACCGGGGTTAAATATGATTGGATAGCCCGTCCTTCTTATATCATTATACTGATCAACAGCTGATCCCACGGAAGAAAGCCATTTTTGCGTCATAATAATTTCCAGCTTCTTTTCACTGGAGGCTGCATTATATTCTGCTATAACTTTTCCGGTATAAATACTTACAGCTGCAGACCCAACCAATGCAGGTACTGCCTGAGCAGGCTTTACATATTGGGTAATAACATAATCCACTTGTTTAAAAGATTCCTGCATAGCCTGGTTCAGTTTTACGGCTGCATCACCGGGTATTACACCGGTTTGTATTAACTCCGCTTCAAGATAAAGACGGTCGGCAAAGGTGATCATCCGGTAAGGTGCAGCACCTGTGCCACTTGAAGCATTGGCAATGGTAGCCGATCCATCATCGTATTTTCCACCCACAGGATAAATTCCAAAAAGGCTGATGGTATTTTGCTGTGTCCGGTCGCGGTCCGGACCTACTGAACCAAAATAAATGGAGACGAAGGGCCCATCTCTATATTCAGTCTGGTTTCCATCGCGGGATGGTTGAGTAGCATTTACCTGGTTATAGATATAATAAGGAAGCCTGGGGTCAGGGTTACCGGAAAAAATATTAGCATTATACCCCTTTAAAATTTCATAAAACCATGGGCTGACATGATTGCTGCGTTGTGTAGCATAATACGTGAAGTAGCCGGGATTCCTGTCGTCAGTGGCTCCATTGGGTCCATAAGGAATTAAAAAGCTTTCGCTTGTCTGGCTGATGAGGTTGCCACCGCTTAGCAACGAACTTACTTCCGCCGACACATTCTTTACCCTTCTTGTCTGTGTGTACATTTTTAACTTTAAAGTATTCGCCGCTTTTATCCATTTACTCACATTACCTCCATAAATAAGATCATCAGTACCTGGCCTTTTTGTATTGGGTGCAGTCGTATTATTCAGATCTGCTATTCCTTCATCTATTAAAGTAAATAAGGCCGTATAAATGGCGGCATCATCATCAAATTTTGGATACAGGATGCCCTCTTTTAATTTATTAGCCTCCGAAAAAGGAACATCACCAAACACATCAACCAATACACTATATGAATAAGCTTTTAAAATTTTTGCAATGCCGGCATAGCGTGTGTTTCCGTTTTCAGATGACTTTGAAATTATATCTTCCAGGTTTTGCATGACGCCATAAAATGGAAAAGTAGCTCCCGGGTTTGCGGTAGTTGAATACAGTTTTGCCCAGGGAGTTGCTATCAATGGATCTGAGCCAGTCATTCCATATTTATCCGCTTCCTCCCGGGTGCTCATTTGGTGAGCATACACGGCTAACACATTTGACAAGCCGCCATTGTTTTCATCCATAGACAACGCATCACCCAAAGTTCTTTGCGTTGTGGGTAATAATTTTGAGGATTCAATGGTTGTTGGATTATTAGGATCTGTATTGATATCCAGAAAACCTTTTTTGCAGGACAATGCAATCACCAATGCAAAAAAGGCAATTAAGTATATTGATTTGCGTACCATAATTAAGAATTAAGTTGATTGAATTAAAACTTTACATTGACATTAAATCCAAAGCGCCTGGTAGTAGGTGCGGCAGATAATTCAATGCCCTGTACATTACTTGAGCCAAAACTGTTGACTTCCGGATCAATGTTGGTATACTTTGGAAAATTAGGTGCGACATACCATAAATTTCTTCCGCTTAAACTTATGTTAACACCCGTTATCGGTAATTTCCCCAATACAGATTTGGGTAATTCATACCCAAGGGTTAACTCTCTCAGCCTGTAAACTGTGGCATCATAAACTTGCCATTCGGTAGAGGAATTAATTCCGAAAGATCCGGATGGCCCTCCGGAAGAAAAATAAAGATCGTTGGTAGTAATGACTGTATGATTTGGTATCTTCTTTCCATTTTCAAGTAAGGGTTGCCCTGGATTATTAGGATCACCGTATACACCGGGAATGATCCAGGATGTTTCTCTTTCTCCATTAGCCTTGGTTACTCCCCTGCCTAAAAGTGTATTAAGTGTAACAGAATACATATCGCCGCCTTTGGTCATATCCCAAAGTACATTCAATGAAAAACCTTTATATACCAGCGAATTAGTAACTCCCATTTTAAACTCGGGATTAGGATCTCCAATCATTTTTTCATCATCGGCCTGGATGATCCATCCGGTTACAGGATCTATCAACAAATTCCCTTCATCATCACGGGCGGATACAGTTCCCCGCAGGTAGCCGTAAGGAAGACCAGGTTCGAAATATGGATTTATACCTGCAATTACTCCTTGAGCCAGGATTCTTTCTACACCACTGGTAAGCCGGGTCACTATATTTTTATTTTTGGTAAAAATTCCATGCACTTCCCATTGAAAATCGGCCGTTCTTATTGGTCGCAGTGTAAGGTCAAGTTCTATTCCTTTATTACTGATAGCTCCAAAATTGGTCACCTTAAAACCGTATCCTGAAGAGGCAGGAGTAGTAATTACGGCAATAAGATTGGTTGAATTCCTGTCGTACCAGGTAGCATCCAATTCAATTTTTCGTTTCAGAAAACTAAGCTGTGCTCCTATTTCAATCTCTTTTGTAAACTCGGGTTTTAAATCCGGACTATTTGCAGTAGTTGGTAGTGTTGCGGATGGTATGCCCAGGAAATTAGGGTTAATGCTGTACACATCATTCAGCGAATAAGGAGCTGCATCTCTTCCTACTTTTGCCCATCCGGCCCTGATCTTTCCAAAATCAAGTATATTACTTTTTATACCGAATGCATCCGAAAAAATAAATGAACCTGACAAAGACGGATAAAGGTAACTGCGGTTTTCAACCGGTAATGTGGAAGACCAGTCATTGCGAACAGTACCATTTATAAATGCATAATTTTTATATCCCATGGTCAGCTCACTAAAAGCTCCAATAATTCTTTGGCGTGAATATAAGTCGGTAGTAAATTGTTGCTGGGATGTATTGCTCAGCGCATGAACGCCTTTAGTGATGAATTGATTTCCCGTTTGTGTAGTGTTTGTAATGGTTCGCTGGTTAACATTATTTCCCAGGATCAATTTCACTTTAAAATCCTCGTGTACGCTGGGTGAAAGACTGATGAGGAAGTTAGATTCCAGTTCCTGCTTTCTGTAATTATCCAATACCAGTCGTCCCTGGCCGGATGCGGCCCTTGATCCAATTTCTGTTATTTCTCTTCTATCAAGAAAGGCCACATTGCTGCCAAATGCATAATCAAGCCTTATCCAGTTGTTGATATTAAAATCTAAATGGGCACCGGCTACAATTCTTTCTTCATTTGTATTATTGAAATTATATTTGGCCGACCACCTGGGGTTATCGTATCCGGTAACATTAGGTTGCAAAGGAAGACCATCCCTGTCTTCAAAGGGAAGATTCAAATCCCAGTTTCGGGCCAGGAACAATGTTCTGGCAAAAGAAGGAGCTGCGCCCCCGAGCTGGTTTTCACCAAAGAATCCGCCTTCCTGGCGAGATCGGGCATAACTAAAATTCCCACTTACATTAACCCCGATATCCAATTTGGTTGAAGCACCCAAACCAACATTAGCCCGGTTGTAAGAAGAATTAAGTACATATCCCTTATGATTAACATGAGAAGCAGTTAATCCTACAGAACTTTTTTCATTACCACCGGTAAGGCTAATAGAGTTTTCAAAAACAAAACCTCTCCTGAAAAGGTCCTTTACATTATTGGGGTAAGGCCGATAAGCTATGTTAGCTGAAGGGAATAATTCCGGGTAGGCTGCCCGGAGAGTTGGCCATGCAGGTATAGAATCCCGGGTTCTGAAAGCCGGCCCCCAGGAACCATTTGCATTGGAATAGGCCAGTTGAGATCCTGCCCCATATTCATTTTGGTAATCGGGCAGGTTGGCAATTGTTTCGGTAGAAACAGATGTTTTTAAAGACATCTCCGTGCCTTTTGCTTTTTTAGCACTGCCCGATTTAGTAGTAATGATCAACACACCATTTGAGGCTCTTGATCCATAGAGTGCCGCAGCCGAAGAACCTTTAAGAACATTCATAGAAGCTATATCGTTAGGATCAAGGTTGGCAATACCGCTTGTATAGGCTCCGCCATTGGAAGCCTGGTTGGTAGTAGTAACCTGGTCATTACTATAAGGAATGCCATCAACAATGATCAAAGGCTGTGTATTGCCAAAGAAAGAATTATTGCCGCGGATTTGAATTCGGGTTGCCGCTCCGGGAGTTCCTTGTGACGACCTTATATCAACACCGGCCACCTTACCCTGGAGGCTTTTTAAAACATCAGGCTCCGATTTTTGCAGCAAAGCATCCGGGTCAACTTTTGCAACTGAATATCCCAGGTCCCTATCCGTTCTCCTGATCCCAAGTGCCGTTACAACCACTGCTGATAATTGCTGAGATTCTTCTTCCATAGACACATTTAATGTATTTCCTGACGTTATGGAAGTTTCAAACGTTTTAAAGCTTACATAGGAAAAAATAATCTTAGATGCAGAGGGTACATTTACAAGCGAAAAATTGCCGTTTAAATCTGTTTGGGTTGCCGCTCCTCCGCTTTTTACAATAACGGATACTCCGGGCAATGGAGAACCATCTTTTTTGTTTGTGACTTTACCAGTGATACTTCTCTGGGCATTCGCCAGGAAATAACCAGCAATAATGATAGCTGATAAAAGAAAACATTTCTTCATAAAGGTGATTTTGAATGTGATTGTTTTTCGTTACTGACATAGTTCTTCCTGTATGATATAAATCATCCACAAGGCAATAATTTGCTCTCAATCGTTTCAACGAAAAGCACTTTAGTTACTAAAGCATGAATATTTAAAATTGTAAGGGTATTTCTCAGATATTAAAACACAATCTCAATAATGAAATTTGTTGCTCTAAGTCTGATGATGCATCTTAAAACGAATATCAGAAGGATGAACCGGTAATATGATCTGTTTAAGAACCTACCCATATTTTATTTCAAAAAATATTTAGGCGATGTCAACCAGAGAACATGTTCTGATAACTATTATAATAAGAAGAAAGAAGAATTAATTATATGATGAATACCCTGTCCGTTGGAACTTCCTATCCACTTCGTTCCCTGGAGTGAGTAAAAAAGTTGGGACAAAAACTTTCCTTGCAATGAATTTTATTGTTTAAACCAGTAATAATTCATACCGATACTTAAATTTATCCCATTGTTCTATATTATTAGTAGGCTTATTTACCACTTGTACCTGAATTGGCCCTTGTGAAAAATTTTGTACTTAGTTAACACCATGTACAAATAGTTTTATGGTCTGAAATAACGTTTTTCAATATACACACATGAGAAAGCCGAATATATTAACTGGTTTATTGCTAAGCCATAACCACTGCCTGCATGATCAAAGACTTTATATTGAAATCTATTTTTATTCCCATACTTGGCATAGGCTTGCCCCTTATCGCCGGGTTAATACACTATGACAGGTATTCGGTTTTAGAGCTAGTTGCTGCTAATCTTTTTTTTATTCTTACTTCCTTCGTTATTTGGAAAGGTTGCAATTGGATTCACGGTAAATTAAGGCCCCTCTACCGTCCTGTTTCTAATCCATTTTCTAAAATTGTGTCTGTTTGTTTTGTCTCGGCTTTATACGGTGCCTGTACCGGCGGGTTATCTGCTTTGATTTGGTTAAAAATTTCAGGTGAATCATTTAACAAATCGGGGATTTATATTTTTGTAGCGGCCTGCGTAGCTGCCGTTATTCTTTTTACACTTGTCTATGAAATACTTTATTTAAGTAAGGAACGGGAACTGGATACAAAAATAGTAGACCAACTGGACAGAGAACTTTCCCAGGCCGAACTGCATGTATTGACCAATGAAATGGATCCTCATTTCCTGTTCAATTCCCTGAATACATTGAATTATCTTATTCTTAATGAACCCGCGGAAGCCCATCGCTTTAATAACCGGCTGGCGCAGGTATATAAATATTTTCTGATCAATAAGAACAAAGATCTCATATCCCTTAAAGAAGAACTGGAATTTATTGAAAACTATTTTTTCTTACTACAGATCAGGCATGATAATAAACTCCAGTTGCATTCATCCCTGAGTAACAATACTTCGGTTTTAATACCACCTTGTTCCCTGCAGATACTGGTAGAAAATGCCATCAAGCATAATCAATTTACAGAGACTAACCCGTTGCTTATAAATTTATCTATTAATGATCACTACTTACAGATAAGCAACAATACAAATCCCAAACTCTACGATGTAAATTCAACCGGTATCGGGCTTAAAAATCTGAGTTCCCGATACAAACTCCTTTTTAAAAAAGATATAACGATTGCAAGTACAAAAGATAGCTTTATTGTTAAACTACCATTGATAAAAAACCCTTAACCCAAAACCCTTTTACCATGTTAAATGCTGTAATTATTGAGGATGAACGACCCGCACTGGAAAACCTGGTTTCCACGTTATATTCTATTGCTGAAGATGTGCATAT
>JBGTNK010000283.1:0-18102 GCA_041743125.1 Chitinophagaceae bacterium | reverse complement strand
ACTGATCGGTTGAACAAACAAGTTGTTGCGCCGGATATAATCAAGCGGAAATTTTTCTTTTACTGCCGGTATCCATTTAGCCAGGAAATCAAATCTTTTCTTTACATATCCGGCATATTTTTTATCACCGGTGGTTTCTGCTACCCGTAACATAGCTGAATAAGTTACACCCCATTCATAACTCGTAAGACGAAAATCTTTTTGCTCAATAATAGTATTGGTATCCAGCTTTGCAATATCGGTTACTTCTTTACCGGTGACTTTATTGATCATACGTGCCGGTGTCACTGCATCCAGATAATTAAACACTTTGTCGAGCCAGCTTTTTATTTCAGCCTGAGACATGGCCTTGTAAGGAACCGGGTAGTCTGGCTGCATGGCGTGCAAAGGTGTGGTGACATCATTTGCAACAACTGCTTTTTTCTGGGCATTGGCAAAAGATAAGATCAATACAGGGGAGAATAAGATCAACACTCCATGAGCGAGTAAAATTCTCATCAATGATTTCATATGTTTATTTGTTATTTTTTTTTCAAATGGAATTCGGGAATTACTCAACCTGTTTTTGGTGATGTATATTGACTGGCTCATTTCACCCGTTCATTTCTATTGCTTCGCTATCCATACAGATAAATCCATACGGCCAAATGATTTACTATTTGAATTACTAAAATCGTAGTAATCGTATTCTTTTTATTTTCATTCAAAATGAAAACAGCGGCAACTAAGCCGCCATTTTCAAATCTGCATGCTTATGTTCAAAAAAGAATTAATACCCGGGGTTTTGCATGGTTTGTTTTTGCTCTGCTGTTAAAGCTGCTCCGCCAGCCTGTATGCCGTCAAGGAATGTTTGTGGTACCGGGCGCAATAAATGGCGATCCTGGATATTGGGAGTCGCATCCGGATTAAATACTTTTGCCCGGGCTACCAATGTTTTTGTACGGGACAAATCCTGCCAGCGTAAATATTCGCCTGCAAGCTCCCGGGAACGTTCATTTAACAAAAAACCCAGCGCCCTGTCATAGGGGGACGAAATGCCCAGTTTGCTGAGAATGTATTCATCGCTGGCCGGCAAATTAGCAATATCTGTCACCGCCAAAGTAGCTGAAGCATCCGTGGTAACAGGTATATTGTTTGACTCGTAATAAGAATTCTCCGGAAAAAAAGAAGGAGGTACCGTTTGAGGGTTACTGCTGGGTGCAGCACCACCATCGTAATAAACCGAGCGGCTTTCCCCGCTTGTATATTGCGCCCTTACCCGTAATGGGTTGATGTAGGGTAACGCATCATTATAAGAACCAGCACCCGACTTTGCTAAACGGATCTTTGCTTCAGCAGCAATCAAATAAGTTTCTGCAGAACGGGCTAATGTAATATCACGAAGGCCTCTCACATCGTTAAATCCTGCTGTACGGGAGCCATCCATAAATTTGCTAAGTGAAGGGAATCGGCGGGAATCGGCCAGCAACGCATCATCTGTTGTTCTGCCATTGGGATACGCTACATACACATGGGGTATTGTTTTCCCTGTTCCGCTATATACTACTGAATTATTTAAAACGGTCGCTGAGAAACGGGTATCGCCAGGTTGGTTAATGACATACATGATACCTAAATCTCCCCTGACATATGGTGCTGCTGGTGTATTTGCATTAACCTTATGCTTTGTCCTGAAAGTTTTCCAAAACCTTGAGTCATTTACCATGTCGTAAACTCTGTACATGAAATAGGTAGGAGACAATCTGCTGAACGGACGATCACCGCTCAGATCCCGCTGCATTTGTTGCAGATCCTCGTACCGGGAAACATAATATAAGTGCTGCGTATTTTGACCACTCGCAGTTAAATCAGTAGTAAACTGTGCTGATAAAATTAATTCCTTCAGGTTTTCGTTCGCACCATTTGGTGCAGTATATCTCCACAGATCTGCAAAGTTTGGCGCTAAAGGATGATTGGTAATTACTTCAGTACATAATGGTCCGATAGCAGCTAAATCAGCCGCAAGGGTTGAAGAGTTCCAGGAATCATTGATTTCGCTGGCCCGGCTCAGATATGCTTTGGCCAGAAAATGTGCTGCTGCATCTTTGGTTATTTTAGCCGGAGAACCTGTGTTGTTTAAACGATTATATGCTTCTTTAAAATCACTAATTATCAGGTCGTATACATCTTTAGGCGCAGAACGGGTAAACTCTAATTCAACTGCTGTGCTGGGTTTTGTTTTTAAAGGCACCGCACCATATTGGCTAACCAGTCTCAAATAATTATAAGCACGAAAAAAATACCCTTCACCTAAAGCCGTTTTTTTAATGGCATCAGCAGTGGAAGCACTGGCTGTGGCATTTTCTATTATCAGGTTAGCATGTCCGATCCCTATATATAAATTGTCCCATTGCGCATTTGCAGCTACCGTATTACCATTGTTAGGTGTAATAAAAGGTCCAAATGTATTACCATAGGAATTGTACATACCATTGGACGGGTCTCCGCCTACCCGAAACTCATCTACACCATAACTCATATTTGCGAACGCCATTTCACCATTGAACGGGGTGGCAAATACCTGGTGATAGGCGCCATTAACCAATTGATTGATGCCTAAGTCGGTTTTATAAAAACTTAAATCTCTTACCGTTTCCAGATTTTCATCTAAGAAAGATTTCTTACATGAGGTGGTTACCATTACGGAGAGAACGGCCACCAGACTCATTTTAAATATTTTATTTCTCATAATTGACAAGTTATAATAATTAAAATCCTGCATTAATACCAAAAGTGAAACCACGGTTAGATATGTTTGATTCTACATCCATATCTAAAAATTTAATTTGAGAATACAGCCTACCCGGGTTAATAGCCTGGAAATATACCCGCAGGCTCGACATGTGCATTGCTTTTACCACATCACCAGAAAAATTATAGGAAGCAGAAATATTCCGGATTTTTAAAAACGATGCTTCCCGGTATCCTAATGAAGGAGAATAGGCATCGCCGGAACCTACTGAGTAAAATGGTTTTTGGTATTCACTGTTTTGATTATTTTCTGTCCAGTAATTAATCTTCCGTTGGTTTCCACGAGCCGTTTGAGCTTCACCGCCTGTATTGAACCAGTAATTCAGTCTGCCGTAAATAAAGATTGACAACTCGAAGCCTTTATATGTGAAACCATTTGTCATACCTACAATCCAGCGGGGCCTTGTGTGACCAACTATTACCCGATCATTGTTTCCATCAATTTTGTTATCGCCATTTTGATCAATGGGTCTTACCTGGCCAGGTGTAAAGGAATTGCCATTTAACGCATACTTGCTTAAAACTGCTGTATCAGCATATTGCCACAAACCGTTAGACGCAAAACCATATATTAAGCCATTTGGTTTCCCAATAAACAGATTGTTAAGGATATCATCCTGCTTGCCATTTGCAAGGGTAACAATCCGATCTTTTTGCCAGGAGGCATTTACGTTAGTTGTCCACTGAAAACTTTTAGTGGTGACGTTGATAGTATTGATATTGATATCCACACCCCGGTTGGCCGTTTCACCAACATTGCGCAAAGTAGTAAGATAACCTGTGACAGTTGGAAGCTGTTGTGGAAATAACAAATCCTTCGTCTTCGAAATATATACATCTATGGCACCGGAAACTCTTCTTTTTATTATTGAGAAATCAACACCCAGGTTATATTGAGTAGTTTTTTCCCAGCGTAAATCCGGGTTGGCCAACGCTGTTACCGGAAGCGAGGCTGCATTAACGGCACCACCAACAGGATAGAAATAAGGTCCGGTTCTCCCCTTGGTTTGATAGGCTTCAACTGCCGAATTACCTGTAGTACCTACACCAATACGAAGTTTTAGATCATTCAACCATCCAATATTTTGCATAAAGTTTTCCTGCGTAATGCGCCATGCCAAAGCTGCACTTGGAAAATAATCAAACTTGTTCCCCTCGGCAAGCTGTGAAGCGCCATCAGCACGGACAGATGCCGTTAATAAATATTTATTATCAAAACCATAATTTAACCGGGCCATATAACTAACCAATTGCCGTTCTATCAGATCGGAGTTTTGAGTGATGGTAAGATTAGTGGAAGGTAGCACCTGGTTATTCAGCGCATACCATTTCTGGCTTGCAAATGGGACACCCGTTCCCCGGACGGTATTCACAGGGTCAGCAACAAACTTAGTTGCACTTTGCAAAAGTGTAAGTCCAAAACTGTGCTTGTTAATTTCTTTGTCGTAATAAATCAGGTTATCTAATGTCCATGAATAAGTTTTTGATTGCCGCAAAGAGGCCCCGTTTATTCCACTACTGGCGGCAGACAGTCCATCGATATAAATTCCGTTGGTATAGTCAGAAAAATCAGGGCCAAAGTTGATCCGGTATTTTAATCCGTTTAACGTATGATGAATTTTTCCAAAATCAAGTTGGGCATATAAACTTCCGAATGCACGCAGCGTTACCCGCTGATCTTGTGTGTAATTCCATTCATCGATTATTGATTTAATAGCCACGTCACCGCCGGGATAAATTATTCTGTCACCGGCTGAATCATAAGGAACGGCATGTTTGAAGAGCCTCCTGGCAGATTCATAAATACTTGTGGCAGGTGAACCAATAAAGGAACCAATTACTCCCTGCGACTGGCCAAATTCCTGGGTGCTGTGAGCAACATTTACATTCAATCCCATATTAAACCAGTCAGTAGCCTGTATATCTACACTTGCCTTTCCCGAATACCTTGAAAATTTTTGGCCGATAGATGTACCCTTGTTATTCAAATACCCAAAGGAGGCATATGCTTTTATGTTTTTTGTGCCACCGCTTACACTTACTGTATTATCTGAAGTAACCCCGGTTTGAGACACCAGCCCGGTCCAATCAGTATTCCCGACTTTTGAACCATCCCATGTGCCGCCGGCCCAGCCCTTGGCAATATTAACCCAGGTTGAAGGATCAGAAGTGGCCAGGAAAATATCCTGGTCATTGGCAATAGTTGGCGCATCACCTCTTGGACGGCCTGCCGGGTTACTGTAATAAACGGCCCAGCGGCGAAAATCTAAATACTCTGACGCAGACATTATCGGCGCCCAGTCTTTGATAGTTTCAATATTCACAGAGTTATAAAAATTGACTTGTACTTTACCAGCCTTACCTTGTTTGGTAGTCACAATTACAACACCGTTAGCGCCCCGTGAACCATAAATTGCAGTTGCAGAAGCATCTTTCAATACATCAATGGATTCAATATCGTTGGGATTGAGGTACTCGATACCGCCGGTTGTCAAGGGGATATTATCCACTACAAACAGAGGAGTGTTAGTTGCATTAATAGAACGAACTCCCCGGATTAAGATACTTCCTACCTGGCCCGGCCTTTCATTGGATGTAATATCTACACCCGCTACTTTACCCTGCATGGCCTGTAATGCATTGTCAACCGGTCTTGACCTGATATCCTTTTGGTTAATGCCGGCAACGGAACCTGTAACATCCTTCTTTTTGACAGTACCATAACCAACCACTACAACATCCTCTAATGATGAAGCAACATTTACAACAGATATGTTTACTTCTGATTTGTTATTAATGGCCACTTCCTGTTCAGCATAGCCAACTGATGTGACTACCAGTCTTGCAGTGCCTGAAGGAGCCATCAAGGAATAAGAGCCATCAGCTACAGTAGCCGTAGCTATACTGGTTCCTTTTACCTGTACGGTTGCTCCTGGAATTGGCTTCCCGGTTTCATCCGTTATATTACCCGATACTTTAAAATTGTTTTGTGAAAAGGAAAGTTGCGTTAGCAACAAAAGCAGAATGATACAAACAATCTGCAGCAGGAAAATTTTTTTATTCATATAGCAGTTTTAAAATAGAGACTATCGAAACAGGAAGTAAATGTAGTATTCAAAGCATACAGAATCATCCTGCACTGTCCTGAAAAATGAAACATTTTACGCAATCGTTCCCGGAAATAAGACCATTCGATTGACTGTAAAACCAGGACAATCGTCATTTATTAGGATACGTTTTTTACATAAAAGCATATTGCTAATGCCCTATCACCTAGGGAATAATTATAACTCCACAGTACTGTTTCATTTTCAACATAAGCGAAAATGGAACGGGGAATTGTATACAATTATATCGTGGTTGATTATTATTTTACTACTCCCAAGTATATGCAGATTGCCAATTCAATTATTAAAATCATCAATCAAAAAAGGATCAGCAAAGACGACTTGCTTCTCTCATCAAAGAATCGAGTTATGAATTTGAAATAGTAAGGGACAGTGCAGAGCAAGAATAAAAGTGTATGAAGCAAATTGGGATACCGGGTTCGGCGCCCAGGAAATGATTCTTCATAAAATCAACATAAATAGACCAGCCTCTTAAAATATTGCTGCTGTACAATAAACCCAGTGTACATAAAAAACCTTTATGGCTCCTTTATCAATACACGGGGTATGGCTTCGATTGACTTTTATATTTATGATAATGATTTTGCTTTTACATTTTTCAAACGTCTTATTCAAAACAGCAAAATAATTATGCGTACTATGTGATCATTCCACATATTTTTGAAGATGGCGAAAAGGATCGGCAGGAAATGTTGGTTTGATTTGTTACCCGAATAAATATTTATACCAGGAATTACCTAAAAGGATAAAGCAGCTCTATCATCCATATATGCAGCATCTCATTATTATCGTAAGGCTTTTACCTGTTCAGGTGTAATGGCGCCAGGAACTTTATTACCCATTTTGTTCCTCACATAATTTAATACATCAGCAATTTGCTCATCGCTCAGGTATGGCTGGGGCGGCATTAATGCATCATATTTTTTCTTATTAACGGTAATTTCACCACTCTGGCCTAGCAGAACAATATTGATCAGGGTCTTGGCCGGCTTTTTAAGATAATCTGTTTTCGCTACCGGTGGAAAAATTTCAGTGCCCTGCCCCTCAGGCATATGACAGCTCATACAATAAGTTTCATATACTTCCTTTCCCCGTTCAATACTTTTTGGAAGATCATATTTTTGAAAAAATGAACTCGTTAAGATGAAAATTCCCAGGACTATCAAAATTATAATTCTTGACTTGTTCATATTGCTTTTTATTATTGGGTTCAATTTACATCCATTTTGTTATTTGTAAGGCTAAAATGGAAGAATCAAATTCTATTTTAATTTATATATAAATTACATCGAATTTTAAACGCCATATTTTTTAAACAGTTATACACCGTCATCGTATAAGGCACTTCCTCGAGAATATCTTTCTTTTTCTGAGCGGTGCTAATACCTGAAGTCGGTTCTTTGGGCATATCGGTTGCACCCTTTCCTTTTTTTTGTCGATGTTACTGGCTTTTGTCGGTCTTGTACTAATTTCTTCCACGCATCCTTATCGGGCCATGCTTCATAACCAACCTCGCCTGGTTGCGGAATGGTATGAAATATCCATTTGTGTTCACGATGATACACTTAATTTCTAATAATTTGTTTGGTTACTGTTTATTACAAATACCAAACAATTAGCTTTGTCACTAATTGAAAAAATTATACTCACACATTTAAGGTTTAATCATGGATTAGATTTTTCCCATATTGAAGATAGAGTCCACCCTTTAAAACTTACCAACTGTGTTTTGCCCTTCTCAGAAAATAATTGAATCCCTGTTTGGGATGAGGATGGGTAAGTCAACGCACTTAAGACAACCTTACCCTGGCTGGTAAACACTTCAATGGAGGATTGATCTACCAGCAGGTGTAATTTTAACAGGTTACCTTCTGGTTCTGCGGGAACAAACATTTTGGTAGCAAATTTCATGGTAAAGTCTGCATTGGATGTAAAATCTGTACAATCAGATCTATCCAGACACAGGCTGAAAGTTTTTGGATTATAACTTAAAACAAGCTTTCTTCCTTCGCCAACCAATAAATTTAACCCAAATACAGAAAGGGAATCTGTATTAAATACCGCTTCTATTTCATAGGTGTTTGTAGTGGGCTTAAACTCTGGTATTTCATTGACCCCTTTGATTATCCGATTTGTAAATAATACAGAATCTTTTCTCAATCCTTTTAACGCGGCAATTGGAGCTTGCACTAATCGTATGCCTTCCGGAAACTTTTTTAATCCTATCTCTCTGGGCACAGATTGAAATCCTTTACCCCATTCAGAAGGAACATCTCTTGCATATTCCCAATTACCCAGCCATCCCAGGAAAGCAGGTTTTGGCTTCACACTATCCAGATATCTGTATGACCGGGTAGCATAAAAATCAGTTCCGTAATCCAACCACAAAGCATGTTGTAGTTTCTGTTGTTGCGCTGCATTAGAAAACATAATGTGATCTATCCGGATATGTCCCCAATCACTGCCTGAATAATTGTCTATTATTTGTATAATAGCTTTCTGACCTTTAAGCTCACTAACATCCCAACCTTCCCATTTCAATAAAGAACTATTATTGCCAGAAGCTGATCGCACCACTTTATTATTTATTACAAGATTGATACAGGTTTGACCTGGGTGATTTCCGCCTGCAATTAAAAAATTGATTGCATTTTGTTTTATAAAAAAGGGTTGGGAAGTTAATGTTCCCCTGGTGGTATCTGATCCCCGTGAAGAACTTGCATCGCCTCTTCCTATGCGAACTACTGAGTCAGCAATATCAGGTCTGCTGCCAAATGCTGTTCCCGATTTTCTCCAATTCGCATAATTCATTCCTTCGAAGGAATCAAAAACAACTCCTGGTATTCCCTTTCCTTCATTTAACCAGCCAATGGTAGCATCATCTGCTCTGAACTCTTTGCCATCAAATGTTCCCATAAAATATTGTACCCGGTTAGGGCCTTGTCCTATCAGAAGGACCCATTTTTTTTGAGTAGAATCTCCTTCAACATTTAATTCAAAAAGATCAGGGCATTCCCAAAAAGCACTGCGGGGGCCTAAATCCCCGAACTCACTTAAATAGATCCAATCTTTCAAATTTCCGGATGAATAAAAATGAATTTTGTGCATATCCGGAACAGTAATTACCATAATCCATTTCTTAGCTGGAGCATGCCAAAACACCTGGGGATCTCTGAAAAAAATCTTTCTTACATCTAATACAGGGTTGTCTTTGTAAAAATTGAAATTAATCCTGTCATTACTGACAGACAGTCCTTGTGTTTCAGGCAGGCTATCTCCTCTTTTATGCATAGTATAAACTGCAATCATGCTATTAGGGCCAAAGCCTGCAGTGTTGTCCTTGTCTACCACCACAGAACCAGAAAAATAAGAAAATGATCCATCACTGCCTTGCATAGGATAAGGTAATTCCTCCCAATGCACTAAATCTTCTGAAATAGCATGTCCCCACCAAAACAAATGGTATTTTCCTTCGGAATGAACCAACCCATCAGGGTCACCTATCCATCCTTTCTTAGGACTAAAATGAAATTGAGGACGGTATTTCTCATTATATTGAGCATGTATAATATTTGTGTATGAAAGCACAAAGAGAAAAAACAATAATAAAATAGCATTATTAAATTTCATAAATAAAGTTTAGGTGCTAACAGAAAGTTTGAATAATTCTTATACTGCTCCCAACACTGTCACTGAGAATTACCATGGAAAACTCACCTGATGACGTAAAAGCCAATGCTCAGTTTATCACTTTAGACAATGATTCAAACGGAATAAAATTTGCCCGGATAAGTTTATAAAATAAATCCAAAGGCTGAATTGTTAGTCAATAGCATCTGCAATAATTGTCTTAATTATTTTCCAGTCGCATTTATTTGCTGTGAAAACCTGAACAAATTTTGTTCATTATCCTCATAAAGCAATAATTCCTTCTTAGCTGAATAAAGAAAGATGGCAGGATATTTTCTCGGTCTGAACTTCCGCATAAAATCATACTGAGGATCCTGCAATATGGTTACGTTTTTTTTGTTCTTCAAATTGTTCCCATACTTATCCATAAAAAGGGCTATTTTTTCCTGGCTGTCCAGGGTTATTAAATACATAGCCGTTTTTTTAAATTCCTGGTTATGCTGATTAATATACTGGATGGCACGCTGGCAATGGTCACAATCTGAATCAAAAAAAACAAAAAATAACATTTTGCCTGATTCAAGGTTTTTATTTGTGAAGGAGGTTTTATTCAGCTTAAAAAAATTAAACTCCGGAACTGTTTCTGCCGGGCCCTGTGCTGAGGCGCTTGCCGAAACCAATAAAAGCACCAGAATTGTCTTAATTATATACTTCATCTTTTTATTTTGAATTTATTTATCAAGCTAAAAGCATTCATATTTACTTCCAGATACTGTTTAAGTTTATATACTCCAGTTTTTTAATTAAGATGCTATCTGCTGACTGAATATGAAT
The DNA here is from genome assembly GCA_041743125.1 of Chitinophagaceae bacterium. Lineage (GTDB taxonomy): Bacteria > Bacteroidota > Bacteroidia > Chitinophagales > Chitinophagaceae > Terrimonas_B. Next base: position 7,720 of record JBGTNK010000283.1, on the reverse strand, counting down.
TTGATTGTATGGTTTATTTGGAAAGAAAATATCCGTCATTACTGAAAGCCCATTATCTGCAAACAGCTCTATTGATGCATTATCGACGATCAGGGTAAGTTCAAAGTTATTTTTATCTGATATCCGCGGTGCCGTATGTTTAGCTGCAAATCCTTTTTCAAAACTTACTTTACCCGAATTGGTTCGATCAATAAAATAATTATTGCTTGCCTTGTCAAAACCTGCAACAACCTTTTCGCCTAACTCATTTGAAAAAGTGAATGAGAAACTTTCTATTTTATCTGCGGTGATATGTAATCTTATAGGGCCTGTAAATTTCCCTGTTTTTGCTGACAGATCATAATTTGTTGCCTCTATGTTTTCTAAATTCGTGGAAGTTTCAATTAAGGTATTTAATTCATCTGCCGGTGTAGAAGCGATCATAAACTTATCACCTGTTTTTTGTATGCTTAGATCTCTGGGAACAGTAGTTGCGCTTCTCCATTTTTCAGTAGGTACAATATTTGCATACTGCCAGTTACTCATCCAGCCTATAAAAATTTTTCTGTTACCTGTATTCGACCAGGTTACACCTGCATAATTATCGGTACCATAGTCTATCCACCTGGTATCAGTTTGAAATGGAGTAAAAGTCTTCCCATCAAACTTGCCGGTAAAATATTGTGTGCCTGAACCACCATTAGGTGCACCGGGGTTAATACTAACTAATAATACCCAAATGTTTTCACCGTTATAATCCAATGAAAACAGATCAGGGCATTCCCAAACACCGCCATGAGCGCCTATATCAGCTCCAAACTCACTTTCTTTTGTCCAGCTTTTTAAATCTTTTGAGGAGTAAAAAGTGATCCTGTCTTTAGTTGCTAAAGTCATGATCCATTTTTTGCCTTCCTGAAACCACATCACTTTGGGATCACGAAAATCTCTTATACCGGGATTTTTTAGAACCGGGTTTCCTGAATACTTTGTCCAGGTTTTTCCTTCATCAAGGCTGTAGGCTATGCTTTGGGTTTGAAAAGTATCTGATCCTGCCCTTTCACCTTTTATATCATGATGCGTAAAAATAGCCACTAAAGGTGCCTTACCTTCTTTTCCAAAACCTGAAGTATTGTTAGAGTCAACTACAGCGCTTCCTGAAAAAATATAGCCAAGGCTGTCAGGATAAAGCGCTATTGGCTCATGCTCCCAATGTACAAGATCTTTTGTGGTGGCATGTCCCCAATGCATAGGCCCCCAAACCGTACTATCAGGATAGTGCTGGTAAAACAAATGATACTTATCATTAACATAAACCATTCCGTTAGGATCATTCATCCATCCTGTTTTAGGGGTAAAGTGAATTTGAGGACGATGCGGCTCATCATAATCTTTGCTTGCTGTTTGCTTTTTTGCAGTACTGCATGAAGCAAGAAAAATCATTATGGCAAAAAAGGTGGCTTTTATCATGATTTATATTTATTTAAAAATTAAACGATTATTTATTCATATCAAAGTTGCTGATAACAGCTATTCTTTTACTATCAGGCGACCAATTAAGAAGGAAGAGATAAAAACCCTCTCCTGCGTAGTCACTGCTTTATAATTACTCTGCTTATTCAGAATTTTATAGATTCTTTTTTGAAGTGTAGTCTAATATTAATTTTTCAATTTTTGGCATCACCTGATTTGGAATTTTATAAAGCTTAAAATAGCGTGCCTTATTTGATTGCAATAAATTAGACAAAGGACTTTCTGGCTTCTCTGTCAGGATCATTCTTAACTTCCGATGCATCATTTATTATCATAGTTTCTCCATTTTCTTTCGTAAACCGAGGCCATGTTGGAAGCCCTCCTCCATTTGCATCGCCTGTTTTCATAAACTGTATTAAAGTCCCGGCCATTTTCGCTGCTAATTTTCTTGGCTTCGAACCACCGCCTGAATGGGATAGTTGCCGATCTGTATTGTAAAACCAAAAGGCAATGTCCAGGGTGTGGAAAGCTCGTAAGCGGCCATCGAATAATGGAGGGTTCCAACCAAACCAGGCAACATAGACAGGTGCTGGTTGTTTTGATTTTTGGTCGGCAATAGCGACCGCATTCACTCTGTTGCTTAATGCCATCGAAACTATTTCAATAGGCTTTCGATCAGGAAATGCTTTCGCATACGCTTCTATCACTTTATTCGCATGGTCACCAATTGGCTGCCCGAACCCTCTACTGGTTTTTAAAAGTTCCGGAGCTTTTTCGAATGTAATATTCTCCAATGAAGAATCGAACATGCTTGGAGAGCGTTCATAAAAAGTTGTACAAATAATCATAGGTACATTGGTAGCAAGCGGTGTTGGTTCAGGAAAATAAGGATGCTGTGGTAAATATACACCATCATTAACCGGGCTAAATCCCCCGCCAAAAACGCTTGTTATGCCCATGTCATCCCGATATTTTTTGTTTGCTCTGGTTGCGATTGCGTAATATTCTTTCCAGGGAAGTTCCTGAAGTTTGTGAATTTGAGAGGCGGACAAACCAGCTTCCTTAAGAACATAAGCTCCTAATTTTTCACTATTTTCTTTTTCAGCTGCCTTCATGGAAGAGCCGCTTAATGCTACCGCTTTATGAAATAGTCCCTTTGCAGAAGGCATTGCAGTAAGCGTAGTAACTTTTGCTCCCCCGCCTGATTGTCCCATTATAGTAACATTATTTGGATCACCTCCAAAATTTGAAATATTATCACGCACCCATTCTAAGGCCGCCACGATATCAAGCATGCCTACATTTCCTGAGGCAGCAAATTCTTTTCCTCCGACCCCGGCAAAATTTGCAAAGCCGAGGGGTCCCAGCCTGTGATTCACTGAGCAAAACACCACATCACCAAAGCGAGCCAAATTTTCCCCGTGATATTCCGGATGTTCAATCGCATTTCCGCTAGTAAATCCCCCGCCGTGTATCCAAAACAAAACAGCTCTTTTTTTCCCATCTGTATAACCGGGTGTCCAAACATTTATGCTTAGGCAATCTTCACTTAGCTCATCATAATGCCAATCGTCCGTAAAAGCCAAATACCTGTTTGCATAAAAATTCTCCAAACTCTGTGGCGCTGCATTGCCCCAGTATACTGCAGGATATACATCATTCCATGGTTTAGGCTTTTGAGGAGGCATAAAACGGTTTTTTCCCGATGTTGGCGCTCCATACGGTATACCAAGAAAAGTGTTGATGTTCCTCAGAATAAAGCCCCGCACTCTGCCATATGTAGTGTCAACTACAGCAATTTTATCTCCAATAAAAAGCACCTGTTCATCTTCATTTTGATGGCCGGATTTACTATCAGGTTTTTCGTTTGCAACTGAAGTACCGGAAGCTAATCCAAAGGATGGAGTGAGAGTGAAACCTAAAGCGCCTGTAGTTATTGTCTGTAAAAATTCTCTGCGTTTTGATGTCATAATCTCATGTTTGGTTAATAAAAAATTTATTGAAGTTAAAAGTGCATTTTATCTCAAAGACATATTATCATGCTCTAATTAACTTAATACAATGCACCGTCTTTAAAAATCGAATTGGTGTCTTATTATATTATAATATAATGATGTTTCAATAAGCATTGGTTTCAGCCATTTTCCATGCCTCCACTTTCTTCACAGTGATAGCCTCATCCCCGCTAAATATCTTAACCCCTTTACTGTTTTCTAATTCAGGATAAACTACCTGAGTTATACATTGTCTGTCATTCGCAAAAACCTCTATTATCGAGCGGTCAATAAAAATATCCAACTTTAATATTTCGCCGTTCTTTAGTTCAAAAGGAGCTTTTTGTTCTGTAACAGTTAAGGGAAATCCTGCTATGGTTGGTTCTAACAGAGAATGAGAAGCCATCTTTACCGGACCATTTACAGATGATTTTATAAAATCAATTACCAATTCTTTCTTTACGGGATCGTATTTGATAATAGTTTCTTCTTTACCATCCGGTGAGCAAAAAACTTTTATGCCATAAGACGATTTTAGAGTTCCTGCTATTTCAATCTGAATCTCCATTGAATTACCCCTAATACCCAATTCATTTTCAGTGTTTGCGTTAAGGCTTATATTGGCTTCTTTAAATCCTCCTAATCTAAAGGTTTTGATTTCCTCCGGAGGATTAATTTCAAGCTCTCCCAGTTTTGACAAGGACAAAACTCTCGGTAAACTCATAATTCCTGACCATCCATAATTAGTAAAATGTGTGGGTTTTCTTTCCAATACCCATCCCCAAATGATGTTTCGCCCCTTGTCATCAACCAACTGTTCAGGTGCAAAGAAAGTTCCACCGGGCCAGTTCATCCGTCCATGCTTTTCAACGGAATACTTGTCATTGCTAAATGTACCAAGGTAGTACTGCGTCCCAAGGTTATGACTAATAAATAATAACATCGACTTGTTCCCGATCTTAAACATGTCAGGACACGAGAGATCCTCAGATTCATACCTCATTCTTTTGTTTTTTTCAATCAAATCGCCAAGGTACTCCCATTTATACATGTCTTTGGATTTGAATAATCCTGCTACATTTCCACCTGATATTTGATAATAGAAGCCAGCATCTTTATCATACCATCCTTCCGGGTCCCATGCAGTGTATTTGCCGCCCCTGGGATCCCTCGGATTATCAGTTAGTGTTGTTTTTAATACTGGATTGCCCTCAAATTTTTTCCATGTCCTAAGATCCTCATCAGTAGAATATGCTACAAGATTAGCCGCTGAGCCTTGCCCATGGTACATTATGTGAGGAATGCCTTCTTTTGATAGAAACGCACCACCGCTAAAGATCCCCTTTTCAATATCGCCTTCTTTCACATTAAGCATGTCCGGATATAAAGTCCAGTGAAAAAGGTCGGTACTTACCGCATGACCCCAAACATGTTCTGATTTACCCCTTTTTTGGGATTGATAAATATAACCCAGATGATACTTACCATTCCAGAAAATGCCCCCGTTGGGATCAAAAGGCATTGCATGACCTTCCGGATTTACGAAATGATATATAGGACGATGCGGATCGGACTGCATCAATTCCCGTAATTGTCTTGACTTATTAATCATTTCAGCCATTTCAATTTTTTTATCCTGAGATAACGACATTAGCGATAACATGGAAATAGCAGATAAGAAAATTAAGCGTTTCATTTATTATTTTTTGTTTGTCAACTTAAAGGTTTATAATTTTCATTTAACAAAATGCCTTTAAATTAAGAAGCCGTTTAATATTTTATTTAAAGAATTATTACTGGTCAGGACACCGGCCATGGCGGTTGATGTCACCAAAACTTAAGATGATCAAATTCATTTTTAAACAACTTTCCTGTATTAAAAACTTCTTCAAACAACAACCGCGGGAGTAACATCCTTTGAAAGTTCATCACCAAGCTCTTCAAGTGTTTTGCCCTTAGTTTCCGGAAAATATTTCCATACCACAACAGCCTGGATGAGCATCATTATTGAAAAAAATGCAAACGCATGACCGCTTCCAAATTTATATTCTCCGGCGACTACGGGGAATAAAAATGTAATTACGATCCCGGAATCATTTCCTATCATTGGATTATCCTGGCATTTTGCTAATACCGGTGAAAAGATGATCATTGTCAGTAAAAGAGTAAAATTTTTCATTGTCTGGTGCTTTTTGCTAAAGTGCAACCTTAGAAGAAAAATGAATTTGAGGACGATGCTGCTCATCATAATCCTTGCCTGGTGTTTGCTTTTGAGCAGTATTGCAGGAAGTAAGAAAAATGATTATGGCAAAACAGGCGAACTTTATCATGTTTATACTATTTGAAAATTAAAAATGGAATTATTAAATCACATAAGTCAGATAGAAACATAGGGATTCAAATAGCATTTTAAATAATATTTTTCTATCCACGCCTATGGCGGGACAAGTTGCGTATATCTCTGTGTACTTAAGGTTCTATTGTGATTCATATCAAAAATTCAGAATTGTACTTTCAATAATTTAACCGGGAAATCTTATTTATTCATATCCGAATTGCTAATAAATGCTATCCTTTTACTATCGGGCGACCATGATGGTGTATTAATTGAACCTTGCCCGCCATATAAATAACAAATTACTTTGGGGGTTCCGCCGCTCACGGGCATCAAACGTATATATACATGCTTATACGGAGGGTGCATTCCCGGCTCAACTTCCTCTTTTAAAAAAGAAAGAAACACCATTGATTTTCCATCAGGAGAAATATGAGCAAACCAGTTGTTGAAATCATCATTTGTAACCTGCTCCTGCTCACTTCCGTCCGGCTTCATTCTCCAGATTTGCATAAGCCCCGAACGAACCGAATTAAAATAAATATATTTTCCATCCGGGGTATATTCTGGTCCGTCATCCAACCCTTTTTCTGTAGTTAAACGAACCTCCGGCCCGCCAGCCGCGGGAACTTTATAAACATCATAATCGCCATTTCTCTCACCGCAGAATACCATGTCTTTACCATCGGGTGACCACCCATGAAGATAAGAAGGGCCTTTAGGGGTAACCTGCTTTGGAGTACCCCCAGTTATAGGAACGGTATAAATAATGGATCCTCCCAAATCTCTAACCGAACTGCTTAATCCAAGCATTTTACCGTCGAAGGAAATGACATGATCGTTATTATTACTATTAATATTGCCGGTATTAACCAGTTTAGGTTTACGGGTTGCCAGTTCGAAGTTATAAATCAATCCATCGCTTCCATTATAGATGAGGCTCTTGCCATCAACTGTCCAGTTAGGCGCCTGGATAGAATAAGGAACAGAATAGATAATTTCACGTTTACCACTTGTTATCTCTAATACTTCAAGGTTACTTCCAAGCTTCATTGGTGTCCTGTTGTCGGCAACACCATTAAATGGAACAGTTATCCGCACATCACTGAATATACCTGTTTCTGCAACATCTGTATTATGAGAACCAACAAAGAGCCCGACATATACATCATCTCCTAATTCAATACCTGTAACTTCTTCCGTGACAAATGGGTCTCCAAATTTTGCAACCCGCATTGTATAAGTAGTGCCTTTTCTTTCGAGTTGGAGAATATTAGCATGAGTTATTTTAGATTTCACTTCTTCTGTTGCAGCGCCTGCAGTCCTCCTGAATTGAAGCGAGGTTAATCCATCCCCATGTTCAACCACATTTACATGCGGAGAATTTCCTTCAAGGCTCTTTCTCACCATCCAGCCTACTTTGCGGTGCTCTTCCACACCTTTCCAACCTGCAAATTCTGCCCGTGCATAGAGAATAAAATCACCTTTCATTTTCTTCCAAACAAAATGAAATTCGTCATGATCAAGCCATACATTGTAGCCTGCACCACTTACCACATATTGGTGTGTAGCGGGAATATAGGTTGCCGAACCTGGTTTTACGTTGTTTCCCACATCGGCATGACCATCAAAAATTCCTATTTTTTGTGAAAATGCAGGAGTGCCAAATAATAGCGATATGTAAAGAACAAGGCAAGATTGAAAATTAATTTTGTTCATTTTATTTTAACATTAACGTCTCGTTTAGAATAAATAAAGTTCTTTGAAATTCTTGATTGGCCTGCATTTGAAGTGATTTTAAGGCGGTGACGATTTGAACGCAGCCCGAATATTTTGGCTTGTTTTGAGCAATGAACCAGGGAAAATATGTATTTACTCAAATTAATTCCTTTTTGCCACAACGGATTTTTGACCGGATAGTAGCCAGCTACAAGGGCAATTA
>JBGTNK010000282.1:0-23463 GCA_041743125.1 Chitinophagaceae bacterium | reverse complement strand
TGGTCCTAATATTTCTACATCGCCTCCCTGGTATCCGGGTTTGTAAATTTTTATCTTTTCAGATACCAACTGGCCATAATCCTTATCCGGTGTTACCATAAACACTTCATACCCCGCAAGGGCTGCTTGCTGGCTCAGGGTGCCTATTACGTCATCTGCTTCAAATCCGTCCAGCTCCATAATTGGAACATTAAACCCCTCAATTATTTTACGGATATCAGGAACCGCAATAGAAATATCTTCCGGCGTTTCCTGCCTGTTGGCTTTATATGCTACAAAATCGGTATGCCTTTCTGTTGGCGCTGCCGTATCAAAACATACTGCCAGGTGGGATGGCTTTTGTTTTGTTATTAATTCAACTAAAGTGTTGGTAAACCCAAATTGGGTGTTGGTGTTTTTCCCTTTTGAAGTAAGACGGGGACTTCTGATCAATGCATAATATGCCCGGAAAATAAGAGCATAAGCATCCAATAAAAAAACCTTTTTTGTCATGCTGCTAAGGTAGCTATTTCAACCTTGCAACATGTTGCTATACAAAAACACAACCGTGTACAATAATTACCGGTTGTGATTTACTGTTATATTTCCTTTATTAACGAAGGGCTTATTGTTGGCCTGGAACCCATCAATAAGAATAGGTTATTGTTTTTGACCAAGATATTTTTCAGGATGCTGAACCAATACCGTTCCACTGAATGCAGCTGCAGCAGGTTGAACCGTATTATCCGTATTGGCAGATCCCTGTTTGTCTTTGTGAATAAAATTCAGGTAAAGAGCGAAAAAAAGAAGATTGAAAGCAAAAAAGTTTGCGATTTTACGAAGACGGCTTTTCATATTACGGATTTTAGGTGGTTTTTCTATCGGGTTTTAATCTTAACAAGGCTAAGATAAAATGAGATCATAAACCTTGCAACTTAAGAGCAAGTAAACTTTATAAATTAGGAATAAACACCTAAAGAGCATTCGTAGTTTTACCAGTTATCCATTCCATTAAGGAGCAAAACCTACAGAAGTAAATCAACAACTACCCGTCTTTAACCGGCGCCGATATTCATTTTTTTAATTCTTCCAATTTCTTTTGAATCAGAAACATTTCATCCCGCAGCCTGGCAGCTTCCATAAAATCAAGATCCCGTGCTGCCTTTTCCATTTGTTTTTTGATTTTGCCTAGTGCTTTCTCTGTTTGGGGAATGGTTTTATATTCAGCCTGGTCTTCAGCTGCTACTGTTACCAGGTCCTCATCGGGTGCTATGGCATATGGATTGGCCGGATCATAACCTTTAATGTCCAACACAGAAGTTTGGGCAAATACCTGTTGTTTTGATTTAACAACGGTTTTTGGAGTAATGCCAAACTCAATGTTAAAGGCAACCTGTTTTTCCCGCCGGCGGTTTGTTTCATCAATTGTCTTTTGCATACTTTCTGTCATTTTATCCGCATAAAAAATAACAAGTCCGTCTACATTCCTGGCAGCCCTACCCGCCGTTTGTGTCAACGATTTTTCATTTCGCAAAAAGCCTTCTTTGTCAGCATCCAGGATGGCAACCAGGGATACCTCCGGCAGGTCTAAGCCTTCCCTTAATAAATTCACGCCCACCAATACATCGATCACTCCCAGTCTTAACTGGCGCAAAATCTCCACCCTTTCCAGGGTGTCCACTTCACTATGAATATATTTTGATTTGATATTTATACGATGAAGATATTTATCCATTTCTTCTGCCATTCTCTTGGTTAGCGTTGTAACTAACACCCTGTCTCCTTTTGTCACTCTTTTATCAATTTCATCCAGCAGATCATCAATTTGATTTACGCTAGGTCTTATTTCAATTGGCGGATCTAATAAACCTGTTGGTCTTACCACCTGCTCTATTACTACACCCCCCGTTTTTTCCAATTCAAAATCATCAGGCGTTGCTGAAACAAAAATGGTTTGGTTGAGCAGGGCATCAAATTCATGAAAATTTAAGGGCCGGTTATCCAATGCAGAAGGCAGGCGAAATCCGTAATCAACCAGGATCAGTTTACGACTCCTGTCACCTCCGTACATGCCGCTGACCTGCGGAATAGTTTGGTGACTTTCATCAATGATCATCAGAAAATCTTTGGGAAAATAATCAAGTAAGCAGAACGGCCGGGTACCGGGTCTCCTGCGGTCGAAAAACCGGGAATAATTTTCTATCCCGCTGCAATAGCCCAATTCTTTTATCATTTCCAAATCATATTCCACCCTCTCTTTCAATCGCTGGGCTTCTATTAATTTCCCGGAATTTTTGAAGTAATCAACCTGCGCATTCATTTCATCCTGTATTTCATAGATCACTTGCTGCATAATATCTTTAGGCGCTACGTACAAATTAGCGGGAAAAATAGCTGCGTTTTCCATTTTACCAATCCTCTTTCCTGTCACTACATCCATGCTTTCAATTTCTTCAATTTCATCACCAAAAAATGTGATCCGGTAGCCATAATCCACATAAGGTAAATTAACATCCACGGTATCCCCTTTCACTCTAAAAGTTCCCCTGTTGAATTCCAATGTTGTTCGATTATACAATGAATTGACCAGGGAATGCAGAAAACCCTGTCGGGAAATGATCTGGCCTTTACTAATACGGATGATTCCATTTTCATAATCCGTAGGATTACCCATTCCATAAATGCAACTGACAGAGGCAACCACAATAATATCTCTTCTGCCACTCAATAAGCTGGACGTAGCTCTTAGCCTTAGTTTATCTAATTCATCATTAATACTTAAATCCTTTTCAATATACACTCCGCTAACAGGCATATAAGCCTCAGGCTGATAATAATCATAATAAGAAACAAAATATTCTACGGCATTCTCCGGAAAAAACTGGCGAAACTCCCCGTATAACTGGGCTACTAAAGTTTTATTATGAGTTAGCACCAAAGTGGGTCTTTGCACATTTTGAATTACGTTGGCTACGGTGAACGTTTTTCCACTTCCTGTGACACCGAGCAGGGTTTGATACTTTTCACCCTCTAGCAAGCCTTGAGTCAATTGGGCAATAGCCTGTGGCTGATCACCGGCCGGAGGGAAAGGATTATGAAGCTTAAAAGACATAGCACAAGTTAACTAAATATCATTTTTTAAAATTTTGCCATACTATTATAAAACAAAATTTCGTTTCCTGATTGTTAAGTTTAAGTAATTGGATTTTGGAATGAATTCTTTCTTAGTCTTTCAAACCATTAACCAGATAAATTATTAAACTTTAAGTAAATAACAGACAACTAGTAGAATTACCTGACGTTTTTACTTTTTTGAACTATGTGTAAACTCTTAAATAGCAGGAATCAGAAGAAATTTATTTGAATATGACAGGATAATATAAGTAGTTTGTTATTCGCATCCATATCCACCATCCGAACAAATGAAAAACCATTTTCTACTCTTTTCGCTTATGTCCGTTTCCATTTCGGTCACGGCTCAACAATTCACCTTATTAAAGGATATCAATCCGGGGGCGGCAAGTAGCAATATATGTTACATGACAAACGTAAATAACACATTATATTTTGCTGCAAATGATGGGGTAAATGGAATGGAACTCTGGAAAACAGACGGCACAGCTATCAATACCATATTAGTTAAAGATATACATCCCGGCGCATCAAGTAGTAGCATAGGATATTTAACCCAGGTAAATTATACTTTATTTTTTGTTGCCAGTAACGGCATTACAGGTACTGAACTCTGGAAAAGTGATGGCACGGCAACGGGTACCATGATGGTCAAAGATATCAGGCCAGGATCCATGGGCAGTAATCCTTCTGCCTTAACAAATGTAAATGGTACTTTATTTTTTTCTGCTGATAATGGCGTGAGTGGAGCGGAACTTTGGAAAAGCGACGGTACAGAAGCAGGCACCATAATGGTAAAAGATATAAATCCTTTTTCCGGAAGCAGCTACCCACAATCTCTTGCCAGTGTTAATGGCACTTTGTTTTTTTCTGCCGATAATGGTGAAGAGGGAATGGAACTTTGGAAAAGCGATGGAAGCGCTACAGGTACGGTATTGATAAAAGATATCTGGAGCGGCGCCGACGGGTCCTATCCAACTGAATTAACAGACATAAACGGGACTGTATTTTTTGCGGCCAGTAATGGTGCATTCGGTACAGAAATCTGGAAAAGTAATGGCACAGCAGCAGGTACCGAAATGGTAAAAGATATATTGAACGGCCTTGGCGAAAGTTATCCATATGGTTTAAAGAATGTAAATGGTGTGCTGTTCTTTTCAGCCGATGATGGCATGAATGGAACAGAACTTTGGAAAACCGATGGCTCAGCAGCAGGCACTTTATTGGTGAAAGATGTATGGCCAGGTGTTCCGGGGGGAACCGTTGGTAATTTCACCAAGGTAATAAATAAGCTAATCTTTACCGGCAATGATGGCGTCAATGGTTATAAAACATGGGAAAGCGATGGATCAGCGTCAGGAACAACGATTGCTACCGGTGTGGGAAACCCGGGCAACGGAGATATGCAGGAATTGGTTGAAACCGATAATCATATATACGCGGGCATCCGCAATTCTGATATTGGCCGTGAACTTTGGTCAATAAATTATACTTCTATCCTTCCCCTTGAGCTCCTTGAGTTTACCGGCAGACTTCAAAATAATGATGCCTTGTTGAGTTGGAAAACCAGTAATGAAAAAAATACAAAAGAATTTGTAATTGAAAGAAGTACTAATGGTAATAATTTTAGTGCGGTGGGAACTGTTATTTCTGCTAACAGTACTGGAGTACATAATTATTCATTTATTGATCCCAATATTGAAGCATCAGGTGCAGAATTGATCCATTACAGGCTGAAACAAATAGATGCGGACAATCACTTCACGTATTCAAAGGTGATAACTCTTACCATAAAAAATAAATCAGGTGCCAGTCTTTTTCCTAACCCGGCTACTCATGAAATAAATATTTCGTTAACCTCCACCCGTAAAGAAAAAATAGAATACCAGGTATTTGATAATGCCGGGAGAATTGTAATCCGTGAATCCGCTTATATTCAACCCGGAAGGAACCTGTTGCCAGTTGATATCAGCAAACTTGCCGCGGGAATATATTATATCAAGATGATCAGCCATATTAAAATGGAAAAATTACAATTTGCAAAAAAATAAATTCGTCTGGTTTCCTTAGTACCTGATTAATTTCCTGTTGGTATAGGACGAAAAATCCGCCAGTTTTGCTTCATATTCCTGCTGCAATAATGGCGAGGTGAGTAAGAAATCTGCTGTGGCCCTGTTACAAGCGGTAGGTATGTTCCATGTAGCAGCCACGCGGAGCAAAGCTTTGATGTCCGGATCATGAGGTTGCGCTTCCATGGGATCCCAGAAAAAAATCAACACATCTAATTTACCTTCTGCAATACTGGCCCCAATTTGCTGATCACCACCCAGCGGACCGCTTAAAAATTTTGTTATGGGTTGTCCCAATGATTTTTCCAGTAAAGTTCCTGTGGTTCCGGTGGCATAAAGAAGGTGTAGCGCTAGGGCAGCTTTATTATAGATGGCCCATTCTATTATTTCGGCCTTCATATTATCATGAGCCACTAAAGCAATTCGTTTCTTGCTGGCCAGGGTTCTTGTATTCATGAATTCTGATTTATAAAATTCCAATAAACGGCAGCACTCATTTTAAAATAAAAATTGCTTCATTTTAATAAATAATCCCTTTTAAAAATCTATAGCCAGATGCGAAATTATTACCAATCTAAAATCCATGCAAAGATCAACGGAGCCACAATAGTGGCATCGCTTTCAACTATAAATTTAGGGGTCTTAATATCTAACTTTCCCCATGTAATTTTTTCATTGGGTACAGCGCCGGAATAAGAACCAAAAGAAGTGGTGGAATCACTGATCTGGCAGAAATAACTCCAAAACGGAACATCATGCCATTCCAGGTCCTGGTACATCATCGGTACTACACAGATTGGGAAATCACCGGCAATACCGCCACCTATTTGGAAGAAACCAACCCCTTTGCCTGAAGAATTTTGGCGATACCAGTCAGCAAGCCAAACCATATACTCAATTCCACTTTTTACCGTACTTGCCTTCAATTCGCCTTTAATAATATAACTGGCAAAAATATTTCCGGTTGTGCTGTCTTCCCAGCCCGGCACTACGATAGGAATATTTTTTTTAGCCGCAGCTACTATCCAGCTATCCTTTGGATCTATTTCATAATACTGTTCAAGGTCACCACTTAAAACTGTTTTGTATAAAAACTCATGTGGAAAATAGCGTTCACCTTTAGCTTCCGCATCCTTCCATTGCTTTACCAGGTGTTTTTGCAAGCGGCGAAAAGCTTCCTCCTCCGGAATACAGGTGTCGGTAACTCGGTTATAATGATTCTCCAGTAACTCCCATTCTTGTTGCGGAGTCAGATCGCGGTATTCAGGGATCCGCTTATAATGTGAGTGAGCAACCAGGTTCATTACATCTTCTTCAAGGTTGGCACCGGTACAACTGATTATATCTACTTTTCCCTGGCGAATCATTTCCGCCAGCGAGATCCCCAATTCTCCGGTACTCATGGCACCAGCCAGGGTGATCATCATTTTTCCTCCTTCCAGCAAATGTGTTTCATATCCTTTGGCGGCATCTACCAAAGCGGCGGCATTAAAATGACGAAAATGATGCTGAATAAATTGCGAAATGGGTCCTTTCATAATAAAAAATTAATACCGCCTGTTAATTTCCCCGCCACACGGGCAGATGACATTGCGGAAGCCGCAAAAGTACAGTATTGGTCAAATAAAAATGCCCGCCAAATTAATAGCCAGGCATTCTCTTAGAAACCATATTTCCTCTTGAACTTAATTTTTAATTTTCTCTTTTTCCAATAGGTCACCGAAATTATTGTACCTGGTTTTATACTTTTTATTATTTTGTTCAAACAAAATAATGTAGCGGACACCATCTGCATTTGATATTTCTCGGATCTCAAGAATAACAGAATGCTGGAAATCGTTATTGAAGGATCGCATCACTGCTAAAGGCAACTGATTAAAATATAATCCGCGTATGCTGCCTTCCAGATGGCCGTCTGAATTAAAATAAGCCACGGTTCTGTGACCCGCCCAGGTAAAAGAAACACTAAGATAACCACCTGTTTCTTTAGTCCATCTCACATCCGAAGCACCTGCAAATTGTTTTTCAAACTCTTGCTCAGCCCGGGGATCATTTATATTAAGTGTACGGGCAAACGTGATTGTAGTAATGCCAAGCAGCATGAATGATAGAAGTAATAAAGACTTTTTCATATTTAAAGGTTTAAGGTTAACGATATTGATAAGGGAATGAAACAAGACTTGTTTTTATTATTTGTGATTAAGGATAAAATCCACTAAAGAGATAAAAACAACACCCCGCTTTCTCTGGCAGAAAGACGGGGATTGTTTAACCACACACCTGAACTAACTGCCTAAATCTTGGAAGATTTTTTATAAATGCTCCAGTTACTATCGCCTGCTGATTTTAAAACAATTTTTGAATCTGCATTCTCCATTGTTATATAATATTTTGTTCCATCGCTATTGGATATTTCGAAAAGCTCAGATATCCAATACCCCTCGTATCCATTTCTCAATGCGGTCTGGAGTTTCATCGGCAAATCCAGGGAACTGATATTACGGGTAACACCCATTAATTCGCCATCGAGCTTATAGAAAGCATAAACATACTGCCCGTTATAAACAAAGGAGGCTTTGTAAAAGGTTTCATTAGTAGTCCATTTTACGTCCTGAGCATTTTTGAATTCCTGCTTAAAAGAATTCAAGACTTTGGCGTCCACATTTACTTCCCCGGCAAAAACTGCGATACTGCTTATAGTGATTGCCAGCATTAGAATGATCTTTTTCATGATTTTTGATTATTTAGTTATAAAGTTTTTTTTTGTCATTTTCTTGTTTGACGATGTAAAAATATACCAGGTTACCACCAGCGACAAGCAAATTGGGATTAATGGGTATGGCTGTTAAACACTGTTAACAAGGGTTTCCGCCAATTCACCGTACATCCTTATTTTTTTACCTTTTATAAGGGTGGTTACCACAATTGATACATTATTTTATTTTTTTTATTCTAAAAATATTTAGATATTTGTCTAAATACCTAACGAATCAATTGTAAAATGAATACGATTTTTAAAGCATTGAACGATCCTACCAGGCGGCAAATTCTCCAGCTTCTTCAGGAAAAAGATATGACAGCAGGTGAAATAGTGGAACGCTTTAATATATCCGGTCCCAGTATTTCTCATCATCTTGATTTGCTGAAACAGGCCAAATTAGTAATGGCTGAAAAAGAGGGACAATATGTTTATTATTCCCTCAACACAACAGTAGTGGATGAGATAATGAAATGGTTCCTTCAATTCAAATCAAAAAAAAAATAAGCTGATTAAAGTCAGGAAAATTCCCAATCAATTAAATTTTTAAACAATGAAAGAATATTTTAAAATTCTAATCTGGCCTATAGCACTAATACCGGCCATTTACCTTTTCATTATATGGAAATCATTGCCGGAAAAAATTGCCATGCATTTTGATTTGTATGGCCACCCTGACCGGTTTGGCAATAAAATGGAATTATTTTGGATGGTGGTGATCCTGTGTTTAATAAATACCGGTATATTCTTCTTGCTTTCCAATATTTACAAGATCGATCCCAAAAAATATGCGGCTGATAACAAGGATCGCCTCCAACAAATAGCTTTTGTCTTTGGAATTTTTATTTCATGCCTTACTTGCTTCATAATATATAGTTCATCTAAAGAAGGATTTGATCTGGGAATACGATATGTTTTCTCCGGAGTCGGGTTACTATTTTGTTTTATTGGTAATTATATGCACACGATCAAACCCAATTATTTTGCAGGTTTCAGGGTACCATGGACATTGAATAATGAAGACAACTGGAGAAAAACTCATTTATTGGGAGGCAAGATTTGGTTTGCCGGAGGTCTTGCAATAGCCCTTGTATGTATACTGCTACCGGATACTATTTCCATCGTTGCTTTTTTTTCAATTACGACTATCATGGTGATTATTCCCTTGGTTTATTCCTACATACTTTATAAAAACAATGCTGGTCGAACTAGTGTGTAGAAAAAATGGTTTTAAGACCTATGAAATCCCTGTCCAATTTTTTAAATCTGTCCCCTTTGTATCTTTAAGGAATGAACTACCTGGCGCATGCCTATCTTTCTTTTAAGGATCCGGAAATATTGGTAGGAAATATGATCAGTGATTTTGTAAAAGGCAAAAAAAAATTCGATTTCCCTTTTCGCATACAGGCAGGCATACAGCTTCATCGGCTCATTGATGGGTATACCGACAGCCATCCATCCACAAAAAAAGCAAAAGAATTTTTCCGGCCAGATTACCGCTTATACAGCGGCGCCTTTATCGATGTGATCTTTGATCACTTTTTGGCCCTGGATCCCAATGAATTTTCTGAATCCAGCCTGTTTGAGTTTTCACAACAAGTTTACTTGACACTTGGAAAAAACAAACAGTGGTTTCCAGAACGGTTCGCCATCATGTTTCCGAATATGAGTTCGCATAACTGGCTTTTCAATTACCGCACACGCTGGGGTATGGATAAAAGTTTTGGAGGGCTTGTACATCGTAGCGCCTACATGACGGAAAGTGAAACTGCTTTTCATTTGTTTGAAAAGCATTACCAACCATTGCAGGATTGTTATCGTCATTTCTGGGAGGATGCCAAACCGTATATTAAAAGGCAATATGATATCCTGAATGAACAGGGAAATCCATAAAAGGCAATTCATCAATACCCTAATCACTTATTTTTGTAAATACATTGTTATGAAAAAAAATATTTATTTGTTAGCCGCTTCTTTATTCATTTCTTCTGCACTTATTGCCCAAACTAGTCTTCCTTCTATTGATAAATCGCCGCTGGATGTTAGTTATTATCCCCTTCGCTATCCCAACCTGAAAGCACAGGATAAAATAACTGAACCTCCGGCTGCCAGGGTAATTTATAGCCGACCCAAAAAAGAGGACCGCAATATTTTTGGCGGATTGGTAGAATATGGAAAATTATGGCGCCTGGGCGCCAATGAAGCCACTGAAATTGAATTTTATAAACCAGTTTTAATTGGGGGCAAAAAAATTGCTAAAGGCAGGTATACGCTGTATGCCATTGTAAATGACAAATCCTGGACATTTATTGTCAATAAGGAAACAGATATCTGGGGCTCTTTCAAATACAACGAAGCCAAGGATGTTGTGCGTGTTGAGTCACCTGTACAAACGCTGAACGAGCCGGTTGAATCCCTTGCCATTACTTTTGAAAAAGATTCTAATGTAATTAATCTTGTAGTTGCCTGGGAAAATACCAAAGTGGCCCTGCCCATATCGCTATAAAGTTGAATTATGAAAAAAGTTAAAATCAGCCTGGCTTTGTTTCTCTTCCTGGTCATCGGTATTACCTGCAAACCAAAACAAAAAGAAGAACCCGTTGATACAGCCCTAAAGAAACCAGATACCCTTATCATGCAATCGCCGGAGATCCCGGCCAATACTTATTCAAGTGTAGATATATCACCCATGGATATGAGTTATTATCCAGTCGATTATCCTAAAATAAAAATGGCTAATGCCGCTGTTCCTCCTCCCGTAGCCAGGGTGATCTATAGCAGGCCGCAGCTACAAAGAAGGCCATTGTTTAATGGAATTATTAAATATAATGAACACTGGAGACTGGGGGCTAATGAGGCTTCGGAAATAAACTTTTATAAAGATGTCATTATCCAGCGAAAAAAAATTAAGGCTGGTCGTTACATTATTTACGGCATACCCCAGGAGGATTCCTGGACCATTATTTTAAACTCCAACATTGATTCATGGGGCCTAAAACAAGATACCACCAAAGATGTGGGCCGTTTTAATATCCCTGTATCAACCAATGGCACTTCTCTGGAATATTTCACTATGGTATTTGAAAAATCAGAAACCGGAGCTAACCTGGTAATAGCATGGGCTGATGTAGTTGCCAAATTACCTATTGCCTTTTAATTGCAATGACTCCTGTTAATTAAAGAAGCTAAAGAATATTGAAATAACCAATTTTAACCCCGCTTGCATCGGTTTCAAATCAAGGGAACACTCAATCACGAATTTCATTTTGGTGCCTGATAATTTTCGATATTTACATTATGTGTGGCATAGCCGGTATTATCAGTCATTCCAAAACAAATGAAGACGAAAATTATCTTCAACTGAAGCAAAAACTTCATTCAATGGCGGGCACCCTGCAGCACCGGGGGCCGGATGGAGAAGATATTTGGGTAAGTGAGTCCGGCATTGCAGGTCTCGCACATCGCCGCCTTTCGGTAATAGATCTTAGCAATGCCGCCGCCCAACCCATGAAACTTTTAGACCGGTACACGATCGTCCACAATGGAGAGATCTATAATTACATTGAAGTAAGAAAAGAACTGGTAAAGCATGGATATATTTTCCGCACTCAATCCGATACGGAAGTTATTTTAGCTGCCTTTGACCATTGGGAAGAAGACTGTGTTGATCACTTTGATGGCATGTTTGCTTTTGCCATATGGGATGAAAAAGAACAGGAATTATTTGCTGCACGGGACCGGTTTGGAGAAAAACCCTTTTTCTATTATTTCGATGGCGTGCAATTGATATTTGCTTCTGAAATGAAGGCAATATCTGCGGCGGGTATTCTGCGGAGACCGAATTTAAAAATGTTGTTCAATTTTATTACCATCGGCTATGTAGATAATCCGGAAAGGCCGGAAGAAACATTTTTTGAAAATATTTTTAAGCTGCCTCCTGCATCCACCTTATATTATGTTCCGGCTGCAAAGGAATTAATAATTGAAAAGTACTGGGATATAGATGCCGGGCTGGCTGATAAAAAAATTAAAGATTCCGAAGCCATTGAACAATTTCAACACCTGTATTCTACTTCTGTTGCCCGGCGATTACGAAGCGATGTTTCCCTGGGAAGTTCCTTAAGTGGTGGTATCGATAGTTCAACAGTGGTGGCATTTGCTACCGATCTTCTTTCAGCTCAACCAGGTACCATCAACCCTTTCTCGGCTTATACCGCTGTATTTCCCGGATTTGAAAAGGATGAACATCACTATTCCTCCCGGGTTGCCAGCACATTCAATTTGGATCAACATATCATTGCTATAACAGCCGATGACCTGGTACATGATTGGGATAATTTCCTATACCACCAGGAAGAACCAGTTGCCTCAGCCAGCGCTTTTGCACAATACAAGGTTTTTGAACTGGCAAAAAAACATAATACTACTGTTTTACTTGATGGACAGGGGGCCGACGAAATACTGGCAGGTTACCATAAATACTATAAATGGTATTGGCAGGAATTATTTCAGAAAAGGAAATTGATCCGCAGCGGGGAAATTGCTGCTGCCCGTAAATTGGGTATCAGGGAAAAATTCGGTTTTAAGAACATGCTTGCTTCTCTTTTGCCCGACCTTGCTTCCGTTATACTGGAACAACAATATCTTTTCAACGCCCTAAATCATGAAGACCTTCATAAAGATTTTGTTAGATACCAAAGTAAAGAAGCCTATTATACCAAGCCCGAATTAAGTCATCTCAACGGCCTGCTTTATTTTAATACTTGTATTCATGGACTGCAGGAATTGTTGCGCTATGCTGACAGAAATTCGATGGCTCATGGCCGGGAAGTGCGTTTACCATTTCTAAATCATGATTTAGTGGAATTCATTTTCGCATTGCCCCCCCGTTTTAAAATACGTGAAGGTTGGACCAAATGGCTGCTTAGAAAAAGTGTGGCAGAAAAGCTGCCGGAAGAAATATCATGGAGAAAGGATAAAATTGGATTTGAACCACCACAAAAACAATGGATGCAAAATAAAAAGGTGGTTGAAATGATACAGGAGGCCAGGCATAAACTAGTAAAAGAAAAAATATTAAAGGAAAGAGTGGTGGGTAAGCCTGTAAATAGCGCTTCATCCTATGAGAGAAGTAACGATGACTGGCGGTACCTGGCAGCGGCGCCCTTCATTTAATGAGCCAAATAATAAAATGGCTTTGCTTTCCCTGGCAGGATACCATTCTCTTTACATCCTGTTTACTCTTAAAAAAGAAAACCACGTATTATATCTGCAGGTTTACTGACGAGGCGATTTTTCCTGCAATCAATATAATTCGTGGCTTTAAAAAGAATCTTAAACGCATCAGACGAATGGCCGGAAATAGTTGAAAATACCAGGCGTCCCTTATGATAAAGAGCTAATCATTTGTCGGCCCTTTTAAACTTATTAGTTTGTTGCAGGTTACCTAATACATCAGACTTTACAACAAACCAGTTGCTTTCATCTTTTATATTTATTACCAGGCTTACTTCATCTTCGGATGAACTTTCAGTAATACCAGCAATTTCTTTACCTGCGTATTTTTTCTTCAACTTTGCCACTACATTAGGTAATAATTCCCTCTCACTGTAATAGCGGAGTGTTCTTATCAGTCGGCCATCTTCAGCAAATTGCGCTCTTACCTGTATCTTATCAATACTGAAATTTGCCTGGCTGTAATCTTCAAATTCCTGCCAGGTTACATTTTCTGCAGTGGTAAATGTCTCGCTAAAGGCTTTCATCACCTTTTCATTAATTTCTTCAGGGGCGGGGGCGGCTGATGCTACAAAACCTGTCAGCATAATAGCCAGGTAGATAATGTGTTTCATGGTTTATCGTTTTGATGATTAATTAAATGTTTCAATAAAGCTACCCTAACACCTAAGCAAATACAACTGAATATCCACTGTTGGTATTGGAACAACTCGCTGCTTCATTAGACTTTACTTAACAAAAAAACCTGAACCACTTAATTCCGTATTTAAAAAAGTAATTTATGGATATGAAACATGATAAAGGCATGTGTAATCAACTTCCCAAATATTTGTTAAAGGAAATAGTTGCAGGATGAATGGCAATGATGATTCAGGATATAGTTGCTTAGTTTTTATTTCCCATCTTTGCATCCATTAAATACCCCTCCTTATTATACTTTTCTTATAAAAAGGATATATTAAAGGGGTTAATAACCATCCGCCATTAAGAAACTAGTTTGAAATAACTCTTGCTGAAATAAAAGGTAAAAAAATACAAATGAAACAAGCGACAAAATTCATACATGCCGGTACTCATCCTGATCCTTCAACAGGAGCTATCATGACACCCATTTATCAAACATCCACGTATGTGCAGGAAGCTCCGGGTAAAAACAAAGGCTTTGAGTATGCCAGAAGTCAGAATCCTACCCGCTTCGCCTTAGAAGAGGCACTGGCTGTAATTGAGAACGCAAAATTTGGATTGGCATTCAGCAGCGGTGTAGCTGCAACTGATGCCGTTATTAAATTACTCGGACCGGGCGATGAAGTAATAGCAGCCAGCGACATGTATGGTGGCACTTACCGCCTGTTTACTAAAGTTTTTGAAAAATATGGTATCAAATTCATTTATACGGATACCTCAAATATCTCAAAAATAAAAAAAGTTCTTTCACCAAAAACCAAACTGATCTGGTTGGAAACGCCAACAAATCCCTTGATGAATATTTCAGATATAAAGGCAGTTTCTTTATTATCGAAAGAAGCCGGCGCCTGGCTATGCGTTGATAATACTTTTGCTACACCGTATCTTCAAAATCCATTGGATCTTGGCGCCGACATCGTAATGCACTCATCAACAAAATACCTCGGCGGCCATAGTGATGTGATACAAGGGGCATTGATGTTGAATGATAAAGACCTTCGCGAAAAATTATATTTTATTCAAAAAAGCTGCGGAGCAGTGCCAGGGCCCATGGATTGCTTTTTAGTGCTGAGAGGAATAAAAACATTACATGTCCGGATGCAACAACATTGTATAAATGGGGAAAAAATTGCACACTGGTTACGCAGTCATCCCAAGGTAGCAAAAGTATACTGGCCGGGCTTTGAAGACCATCCGGGTTATGCAGTAGCTACTAAGCAAATGAGTGGATTTGGAGGGATGATTAGTTTTGTTTTGAAAAATGAAAATGAGAATGAAACCACCAGGGTATTATCAGCTACTAAATTATTTTCGCTGGCGGAAAGCCTTGGTGGCGTTGAATCGCTGATCAATCACCCGGCATCGATGACCCATGCATCCATACCCAGGGAAGAAAGAATAAAAAATGGATTGGCTGATTCTTTAATAAGACTTAGCGTGGGTATAGAAGATGCCGGAGACCTCATCGCCGACCTCGAAAAAGCGATCGGGTAATAATTATTTTTAAAGGAGAAATAGCTGATTAAAAGGCATACCCCACCTTGTAAAATATCAATTGGTTGGTTTTGGCATTGTATCTGCAAAGTATAATAGAGAATACAGGAATTCAATTTTATAATTTTTAAACTTACCGACTATGCTTTACATTATCGCAGTCATCCTGATCATTGGTTGGCTTTTAGGATTTTTTGTTTTTTCAGCTGGTGGCCTTATACATGTACTCCTTGTGGTTGCAATCATAGCGATCATACTGCGACTTATCAGGGGCGATAGGGTTCTATGACGATAAAGTGATTATTTTTATGCATGGATAAAACAAATCTGAAGTTTATTTTGGATAAAAAGGTTGATGAATTTAATCAACCTTTTTTTATTTCGACAGACCCGGTTTGCATACCCCATTTATTTTCCAAAAAGCAGGACATTGAAATAGCTGGCTTTTTCTCCGCCATATTTGCGTGGGGAAACCGAACCACCATCATTAAAAAATCGAAAGAGCTCATGCTGTTGATGGATATGGAGCCTCACCGGTTTTGTTTGTCCGCCGGACCAGCCAGCTTATTGAAATTATCAGGTTTTAAACACAGAACCTTTAATGATACCGATCTGTTTTACTTCATAGAATTCTTAAGATTTCATTACCATCGTTACGATAGTTTAGAAACCGCATTTACCATGCATGGAAATACTATTGAAGAAATGCTTAGAGGATTTCATCAATATTTCTTCTCGCTGAGTGATGTGCCCCGGCGGACAAGAAAACATATTGCAGATCCCGGAAAAGGATCAACCTGTAAGCGCCTGAATATGTTTTTGCGATGGATGGTCCGTCATGATGAGAAAGGGGTGGACTTCGGTTTGTGGCAATCAATCCTTCCTGCCCAGTTAATATGCCCGATAGATGTTCATGTAGCAAGAGTGGCCAGGCATTTTAATATTCTCGATCGAAAACAAACAGACTGGCAGGCAGCCGTGGAGCTTACCCAATATCTGCGTACATTAGACGAAAATGATCCCGTGAAGTATGATTTTGCTTTATTCGGATTAGGTGTAATTGACAAATATTAACAGGGTATGACTTTCCCCAACAATCAAATTGTTTCTCTTATCCGCTCATCGGTTGATATTGAATTAAAAGAGAACCTGACTTCAGAAGAATTAAAAAATATTTTAGCTGCCTATATCAATGGACTTATCAATACAAATTTTAATAAACTGATCAGCATATTATACCGCATGGATATTAATGAAAAAAAGTTAATGCGCCAGTTACACGATCATCCGGATGAAGATGCCGGAATGATGCTGGCAGAGTTGATAATCGAGAGACAAGCACAAAAAATAACGTCAAGAGCGTTTTTCCGGAATAAAGAAAACGACGGGGATGAAAATGAAAAATGGTAATGTTTATAACCATACCATCTGCATCATGGTTATTTAATATTCGATTCTATAATTTTGGAAGAATTGTATTCAAAGCCAGAAATCTGATCCGGAAAAGAGACCTAACATGCAGTTTTCTTTTAAGATTTCTTATTCATCTGCATATACGTATTAGATTCAGCAGCACCAGGAGTAAAATGTTTCAGCTCTACATATTTTAAATACAATTCCGACGGAAAAACAAAAACTCATTTCCTTATTGGGATTACACTTTATTTTTTCTCAAACATTAGTTCTTTCACTTTCTCCTTATCTTCTTTTTCCTTTTTCAGGTCAAACATGGTTCCAAAGACATGATCCCAGATAGTGGAACTTACTCCAAATCCATTGTGTTCATTTTTATAATGATGAAGATGATGATTTCTCCAGAGAGGTTTCATCCATTTAAACGGAGGATTCCAGGCGTGAATGGCATAATGCATCGTACCGTACATCAGGTATCCCAAAATAAAACCGGGAAAGAACATAAATGTATTCTCCCTCATCAGCAGGTATAGTAATCCAAAAATAGCGGAGGATATAATAAGGCTTGGTACCGGGGGCATAAACAAACGTTGTTTATCCCGGGGATAATGATGATGGTTACCATGCAGCGTATAGATAAATTTTTGTGCTCTCCCGCTTTCTGCTACCCAATGGAAGAGATACCGGTGTGCCAGGTATTCAAAAAAACTCCAGAAAAACATGCCGCCAACGAATGTTGCCAGCACCCGCCATAATGGATAATCAAGATTACTATTGCTGAAATACAACATATAGATGATAACAGGCAGATACATGCCCCAAATAACCAGGGGATGGGTTTTAGTCATCATTTCCAGGTAATCACTTTTGAATAAACGGGCCTGTCCCTTATTATTTATCTTTTCGAATTGCATGGCGCAAAGATAAAGAAAACTGCATGGTCAATAATGAGCCGGGCACCAGGAAATACCCTGCTCGAATCAGCGATTTAAGAGTTGATTAACGGTTTGAAATTGATAGCCTTTAGCATGAAGATGTTTTATCATCCGTGGAAGATATTTGTAGAATTTATCGGTACGCCGGGGATCCGTCCCTATGTGGAGCAACAGGATAAAGCCGTTTAGCCCTGATTTACTGTTTTGTGCCCGCTCAATAATTGATTTATATATTGATTCGCTGCTCCAGTAATTTTTCAACTCCGGATAGGTATAGTCCGCTGTGCTATTAGTGCCCGGGGTAAAATTGATAAGTTCAAGTCCAAGTTGGTTAGTCCACATCGAAATGCTGTCATTATACCATTCATAAGGAGGCAAAAAATAGCCAGCCTTTTCTTTATTAATTCCCAGTTTATTCAACTCTGCATAATTATTCAGGAGATCGTCTGTAAATTGTTTTTTACTCACCAAAATGCTGTCTCTTTTGATCCAGTCGCAATACAACAAATGATTATCAGAATGGGCCCCCAGGAAATGGCCGTCTCTATTTAATTGATCAATGAGTCTTTGAAAATTTTTATTTCTGTAAAATCTCCCCGTGAAAAAGAAGGATGCCTTTAATTTTTCCTTTCTTAAAGTTTCAGCAATAAAATTTCCTCCATCAGCAAATTCATCTCCTGTAAAAACCAATGCTATTTTCTTTTGTGAAGAATCTCCTCTTATAAGAGCTCCGTTATCATAGGAAAAATTTTTTTGCACCCCTGCAGCTCCGGAATTTTTGCTATAGCTTTCCGCTTCCTTTGCGGCAAGCAGGTAAATCAATGATGCAGTTCCATCCATGGTCGGTTCATTGGTACTATAATCGCCATAATCATCATGATAAACGGCCAGGTTGCTTTGAAAATCTGCATATTCATCCGGGTCATATAAAGAAATTCCAATCAGGTTATTATATATGCTTCCATAGACCGGACCATCCACCAGGCCTCCATCAATAGGATAATTTTTTAGATGAGTGAAGGCTGAATGCGGGTCAACCGGTGTATCGCCGTGGTCAGGCAAACCATACACCATGCTGGTGCCCCAGGGATTGCAACCGAATAACCAATCAAAATTTGCCTGCTCCAGTTCATCATATGTTTTATCCCCGCTTAATTCTTTATACCAATAGCATTGAATGGCAAACGAGGTAGTGAGATTATTACTGCACCATATAAAAGGAATACCCCGGTAAAAAGCATTTTGTTTTGCCTTGCTCCAGACTCTTTGAATACCTTCTTTATAAAAACCAACTATGGTATCTCTTCTTTTATCCTTTAAGTGTTTGGCCAATTCGTAGTGACCCAGGTTTATAAAAGGGTACCATTGGTAATGACTGGCCGTATCCTTACCCAACCAGGGAGTAACGGGCTCTTGTCTCGCATATGAATAACTTTCAGATAAATGGTTGTTTTCTTTGGAGCTGATTCGGGTTAAACTCGCTTCCGCTAATTCCATATCATCCGTCCAATTATCTTCAGCATAGATATAAGGCGATTTTACAGATGCGGTTTGGGTGACACCCACTCTTTTTTTTCCATATAAAGCAGCTGAAAAAGATTTTTCAACTAAGGTTTGACTATACTTTTTATCCAAATCTTTAAACAACAATGAACCTAAAGCAAAGGAACTTGCGAATTTACCAGCCGTAGAGGATGTACCAGTGGTATTGTTCATATACTTTCCCCTTTGCTGTGGCTCACCACTTACATAATAAACCGGTCGTTGATTTTCCTTGCCATACTGTGTATCTTCTTTGGGTATGCGCATCCCAATATGATCACGGTCGTCAGCAATTTGGTTAAACATCTGGTCTTCCCCCGGATGCATTTTTAATAACCAATCAAGCCCCCATTTGGCCTCGTCCAATATATCAGCTCTGCCGTTTTTGCCATCCAAACCATTAGCTAGTTTGGCATCTGTAAACATTTTTGGAAAATCGCGATAGGCCATCAGCAAGTGATAAGTGGCATTGGCCGACGTTGTTGAATATTGCAAATAATCACTTGCATCATGCCAGCCACCAACCACATCAATATAAGTACTGTCCCTGATACCTGCTTTTTCACCATATAAAACATAACCATCCCGGGTATGACAACTATCCTTCAAGAAAGGATTAAAGCCACTTCGTTGCTGCCGCATATAACGTAAACAAAAATCGGCAGCTCCCTTGTAAACATCATTGCCAATCATAAACTCCGGTGACCGGGTTGCACCCAATTGCAAATAATATCTTCCCGGTTTAGTATATGCCGTAAAATTTAACCGGAAGGTTTGTAAAAAAGGGCCATAAGCACCAAATGATTTTCCCGCGGAAGCAGAATAAACTTTCTTTTTTGAATGGGCTTCTACTAAATGCCATTTGTCTGCTCCGGTTGTCGATTTGCTGCACCATACGGCTACTTTGGTGCCGTTAGGAGTATAACCTAATTGATTAATGCGAATCCACGATGAAGGTGGATCACTCTTTTTTATTCCGTTAAAAGAAAGCAGGAAAAAAACAATCAATAACCTGTACATATGTTATTAACTCTGTTTAATAATTAAAAATGAAAAGTTACAATTCTTTAAGCAGATAAGTTAGCGCATTCGATTGCATTTAATTATTGAAAATAAATCTAATTTCTGCTTACCTTAATTTCTCAATTTTTTTATGGCGGTAATTGCTCTTGACCTGGGAGGTACTAAATCAGCTTCGGCTTTGTTCAGTGAAGAAGGTGAAATTTTTATTAGGGAGACTGTGCTACTGGAAAAAAGAAGTGGCGCTGAGGTAGGCAACTTAGTCCTGCGGCAAATTAATGAACTCTTGCAAAAAGCCAATCAGGATCATATTAACGTTACTGCCATAGGTATATGTGTGCCGGGCATTGTACACCCTAACACAGGAAAGGTTTGGGCACCTAATATTCCTGGCTGGGAAGATTATCCATTAAGACAAGAATTACAGGCAGGTTTAAGTAACAATATTAACTTACAAATGGATAGTGACCGGGCTTGTTATATTCTTGGTGAATTATGGAAAGGGAATGCTCAAGGGTGCAGCGATGTTATTTTCTTAAGTGTGGGAACTGGAATAGGTGCCGGCATTTTAATCAACAACCAGGTTTTGCGCGGCAGTGGAGACATAGCCGGCGCTATCGGTTGGATGGCCCTTAGCAAACCTTTTGAAGACAAGTTTTTGCCATGTGGTTGTTTTGAATATAATGCGTCAGGCGACGGTCTTGTAAAAGTAGCAAGAGAGCGGTTAAAGGAGAAAGCATTTGCAAAAAGCATTTTGAAGATAAAGGATAATTCCTTTCTTTCTGCAAAAGACATTTTTAATGCATATGAAGCAAACGACAAGCTAGCAACCGAATTGATAAATGATGCCATTGAGTACTGGGGGATGGCGGTTGCCAACCTGGTAAGCCTTTTTAATCCGGAAAAAATAATTTTTGGAGGTGGTGTTTTTGGACCTGCACTAAAATTTCTTGATAAGATAAATGAAGAAGCAAAAAAATGGGCCCAGCCCATCAGCATTCTCCAGGTTAAACTGGAGGGATCAGCATTAGGAAATGATGCAGGTTTGTTTGGCGCTGGTTACCTGGCTTTAAAGAATTAAATCAATTTTTATAATTCAATTATGTATAAACGAAGCCAGGTATTTGCTGCTGCTTGCACCGCTCTTTCCCTGTTTGGAATGACGCTAATAACACTAGGATCTATTCTGCCTTTATTGACTTCAAAATTTGAATCAGCAGGATTGAATAAAGGTATCCTGGTTTCTATTTTACCTATTGGCATCTTGTCTGGCTCCCTGGTTTTTGGCCCGGTGGTAGACCGGTATGGCTATAAATTATTACTCATTGCCAGCATCCTGATCTCCGCCGTATCCTTACTGGGTTTGGCTTATACTCAATCCCTGTCTCTCCTCTACTTTTGTATATTCCTGTCCGGTTTTGGTGGTGGTATAATCAATGGAGGCACCAGCGCCCTGGTGTCGGATATAAGTGCGGAGAATAAAGGCGCTAACCTGAGCTTGTTGGGAGTCTTTTTTGGAATAGGAGCGTTGGGTATGCCTTTATTATTAGGAGTTTTGTCTGCACATTATGAATACACCACTATTCTTGCCGCTGTTGCTTTTTTTATGCTTCTACCTGTTTTCTTTTTTCTTTTTATCCGCTTTCCCGCACCAAAACAAGCACAGGGATTTCCTCTTAAGGAAGGTGTCAAGTTGCTAAAGGAACCCTCTTTGTTTTTAATGGGATTCTTTCTTTTTTTTCAAAGCGGGATAGAAAGTTTGTCCAATAACTGGACTACTACCTTTCTTCAGCAACATTTAAAAATTTCAAATGAATCCGCTCTATATGCCTTATCATTTTCTGTTGCCGGACTTACGGCTGCCCGGCTGATACTGGGTACTCTTTTAAAAAAGGTCTCTTCAATTATCGTTATGCTTGCCTCTTTATTACTGGTAATTACAGGAAATCTTATGCTCATGTATTCGGGTTCTTTTCCTGTTTCGTTTGCCGCCCTGATCATTACAGGTGCTGGCTTGGCCGGAGGTTTCCCCGTAATACTCGGTTATATTGGCCAGCTATATTATCATTTATCCGGAACGGCCTTCAGCATAACATTTGTGATCGCCCTCACCGGTAATACATTGATCAATTATTTCTTCGGATATATAGAACATACATACAGTGCCTATTATTTGCCGCATTTAATAATAGCCTGTGTTATTTGCATGCTTAGTTTGCTATTCTTGATCAGGAGAAGAATTGAAGGAAAAATAAAATTGTAAAATAAATTAAGTAATAAAAAAAAAGACAAAATATGATGCTGGCAAAAACCTGGTTGCAAAATGCAAGAACCATAATGGATAATATTGAGAATACCCAGTTAGGAAATATTCAAGAAGCCGCAATGATGATGGCCAATACCATTGGAGCAGGACGATGGGTTCATACCTTCGGTTGTGGACATGCCACGCTGCCTATTGAAGAAATGTATCCGCGGATTGGGGGATTTGTCGGATTTCATCCCATCGTTGAATTACCCTTAACATTCTTTACCAATATTGTGGGTGGCATGAGTGTACACAATTTTGTTTTCCTGGAGCGGGTGGAAGGCTATGGTACAGAGATCATGAAAGGATATAAGTTTGATCCCAGGGATTGCATGTGGCTTTTTTCTCATACGGGTGTGAATGCTGTAAATATTGATGTGGCGCTGGAAGCAAAAAAACAGGGTATGAAGGTAATTGTATTTGGATCCGCTGCAGAAGCAGAAGGAAAACCCACCCGGCACAGCAGCGGCAAAAATATTTTTCAACTGGCCGATCTTGTTGTTGATACCTGTGTTCCCCTGCAGGATGCATGTGTACCTTTAAAAAATCATATAGATAAAGTAGGACCCGTCTCTACCATGGGCTTTATCACAGCTGTTTGGATGACGGTAACTACCATTGCAGAAATACTGGCCGAACGGGGCCAGAAACTTTTTATTCACCCTTCGCATAATGTGCCCGGAGATATTAATGCGAAAGAAAGACTTACAGAGGCCCTTGAAGAATATAAGGCCAGGATAGCAGGCGTTTGATGATAACCATAAACTTTCCCTTTCTTTGTGTCAAATAAAAATACACTATGAAATTAGCCTCATACCTGAAAGATAACCACGAGCAACTGGGCGTTGTAATTGATGGCTTTGTATATGACATGGATATACTGCATCCCGATCT
>JBGTNK010000281.1:0-2310 GCA_041743125.1 Chitinophagaceae bacterium | reverse complement strand
CCATCCAGGTATACAGTGCCAGCACGAAACCTGAAATTTCAGATGCTATTTATAACCTGCCTTCCGTAGGCTCATCTACTTCAGGGACTTCATCATCGGGCGGCTTTTTAGTAGATGTAAATGGAAATATTGAATATCCGCGGTTAGGTTTGTTGCAGGCGGAAGGGCTAAGTAAGTTAGAATTAGCAGATATAATTAAAAGGAAGATCAATGAAAAAGATTCAGTACTGACTAATCCTTCAGTAATTATCCGATTTCAAAATCTGAAAGTAACCGTTTTAGGAGAGGTAATAAAACAAGGGCCTATTAGTGTACCCGGAGAAAATGTCACCATTTTGGAAGCAATTGGATTAGCTGGTGGTACTACAGACTTTGGTTTAAAAAATTCAATTAAAGTGATGCGGGAAATAAATGGACACCGGCAGGTTGGCTACGTTGATATTTCATCAGAAAAATTATTTGAATCACCCTATTACCACCTTCTTCAAAATGATGTTGTGGTAGTTGACCCTTCCACTCGTAAAGTAAAGAAAGCAGAACAGGACGTTGTCATCCGGCAAGTAAGTTTTGGTTTAAGTCTTATTACAGCGATAGCCTTATTGTATAATATTTTTAGATAATGACCCTTCCCGAAAATTCAACACCTGTATTAATGGATGCGCAGATTGCCAATAACAAAACGGAATTGGCCAACCTGAGTGTAAGGGATATGTTTTATAAATATGTCCGTTTTTTTCCTTTTTTCCTTTTATCGGTTGCCCTGGCTTTATTGATTGCTTTTACATACCTCCGGTACGCAGTGCAAGTATATAGTGCAGGCGGCAGCATGCTTATAAAAAGCGAAGCAAATACCCGGGGCGGAGGTGATAAAGTGGAAGATCTGATCATGGGAACCAACCGGTCAGATAATATTCAAAGCGAGATTGAAATTCTGAAGTCCCGTCCATTGATGACCCGGGTAGTTAAAAAACTAAACCTTCAGTATTCATACACGGCTAAAGGAAGAATCAAAGACCAGAACATTTATAAGCAAGCTCCTTTTACCCTCGAAGCATTTGAACTGGCCGATTCATCAAGGCCTTTTTCTGTCACCATCAATTTCATCAATGAAAGGCAGTTTCATATCAATAATGAGAATAAGAATTTTGAGTTTGACCAGGTTTTTGAAAACGCAAACGGTGTTTTCCGGTTATTAAAAAGGGTGGACCCTGTTGCCGGTACCGAATATACTGTTAACTGGCAACCGGCGGAAAGGGTGGCCGGTATACTGGCTGCCAATGTACAGGTACAACCAAAAGTGGGCGGTACAGGCATCCTGTTGATTGGCCTGGAAGCTACTAATCCCTATATGGCTGCTGATATAGTCAATAACCTCATGGTACAATATGACTCCCTGACCATTGAGCAGAATAATTTTTCTACGGACCAGATGCTGGGTTTCATTGACATCCGCCTGGATAAATTAAAGGGAGAGTTGGATAGTTTGCAGAATATCATTTTGCATTACCGGCAGACTAATAAATTGATCAACGTAGAATCCCAATCAGAGAATTCCTTTCAAAAAATTAATGCAGCCGACCAGGTCATCAATGAGCAACAAATGAAGTTGACGGTGGCTGAAATGGTGAATGATTACCTCCTGGATAAATCCAATAAATACAATAAAGTCACAGTTCCTTCGGCGCTGGGTCTTGAGGATCCCACACTGAATGATCTGGTGAATGGTTACAATAAAGCCCAATTAGCCAGAAAAGCATTACTGGAATCAGATATTCCTGGAGAAAACCCTGCTGTGAAAGAGGTAGAAGGAACCATCGAATTGCAAAGGCAGATGGTATTGGAGAACTTAAAAAATATTAGTTCATCCTATGGAGCAGCTATTGCTAACCTGAGAAGAAGAACAGCATCCGAACAAACAGAATTGCAAACACTTCCGTATAAGGTAAAAGAATTGGTTGAATTAGAGCGGCAGGTCACCACAAAACTGGCACTTTATAGCCTGCTGGAAGGCAAGCGGGAAGAAGGTGCAATTTCAAGAGCGTCCACCATTTCCAATTCCAACATCATAGACAGGGCCAGTCCCTCACTCAACCCGGTAAAGCCGGATAAACGAACTATCCAGCTGATGGCCGTGCTTTTAGGCTTAGCCTTACCGGCACTCATAATTTTTCTGAAAGAAGTCCTGAATGATAAAGTAACCACCCGTTTTGATGTAGAAAAACTAACCCAGGTTCCCATTATGGGAGAAGTTGGGCATTCCTTTTCTGAAAATACATTGGTGGTCAATAAAACCAGCCGCGGCATGGTAGC
>JBGTNK010000280.1:0-4613 GCA_041743125.1 Chitinophagaceae bacterium | reverse complement strand
TAGCTTCATCAGGTGGGCCGTAAACCCACTGCGCAAATGATATTGAACCCGGCCGATCAAAACATCAATTGCTTTTTCCAAGAGCCCCGTATTACCGGCCACCCGTTTAATAAACAAAAGAAAGCGGGAGCGGATATTTATTCCCGGTAATAATTTATTCAGCAATTGAGCTTTTACCTGTTCTTTATTGATGGTTGCATTTAATGCCTCAGCAATTTCCGGTTGCAGGCGGGTTTGTTCATGAAAACCAACCTGCAGGTTGGCCAGCAAATTTAATTCTGCTTTTTGCTTTTCATCTTCTTCAAATAAAGCCTGGGCGTAAGCGGTACTCGCCTGGCGCAACCAATCCTGTCCGCGGGGAGGATCTCCCGGCAACAGGGATTGACAAAATGCATCCACATGCATCCGATCATAAATGGTGTCAGTAAAACAAGAATTCATAAACCGGGAAAACTCTCTTGCAATTTCTTCAAATACTTTTTTGTTGCCCCTGCTTACCGCATCGCTTGCCTGTGTGGCTGATGCGGCCAGCATAGTAGCCAAAGCAGACTGACGAAGTTGTTCAACATCTGCATCTGCCCCTGCTTTTTTGGCCAGTGTAATCACTACTGATAAAGCCGCTTCAATTTCGGGTTCCCGCTCCATCATCATTTCCAGTGTTTGCTGCAGATCCTGCCGGCGGATGGTTTGCCCTGCCTGCTTAGAAGCCCAGGCAGCAAACGTACACCAGTTGGCCTGCAGCCCCATCCTGCTGGCAAATACGGTTGACAATTCATAATAACATTGCGTGATTTTCAGATTGCGCAGGACCGGTTCAGCCTGCAAAGTAATCTGATCAACTTCTTCCATGGTAATGGTAACCGGGAAAGGCATAACAGAAGATGATTTTTTGAATAAAGGTTGTTGGTGCTGTAAGTTAATTATAACGTAAGGAAATTTCTATGTAACAAAAAATTAGAATTTTTGAAATTCTTCCATAACTCGTTTAATTTTCATTTCATTTACAAATGGGTTTTGGTTACATAGGTATTCTACACCGATAATCATTTATTGGCTTGTGGTCAGCCTGCGACCCTTGGTTCATTATATATTATTTGGTGATTGATTCATTATTCCTAGTGGCAAAGCGAACGTCAATCAAATTAAGTATTAGCTTATAATGAAGACTGGATTATCCATTTCAAGAAAAATAAGCTAACAATTATAATAAGTAAAAAACCAATTAATCAAAGTATTTAATCTACTGAAATTATCGGACCTTCTTTATCTAATATTTTTTGATAAAGATCCGGAAGACCGTTCTCAAACCATTCCGGTAGTCTTGAAACAGAAAGAGCAGAAACTACTTCTCCACTTTCAAAAATTGCTAAAACTACTTGTTTAGTGCCTTCAGAAGTATCAACGATTTGCAGCTCATCAATAAAAGCAAAGTTTTTATTGAGTTGCTTTAAGTTTCCGTAAAAATTACGCTCTATTTCGTAAGGCGGTACATTGTGCCCACCAAATTTTGCCCTATCCAATACTCTTAATGCTGAAAAGTCAGGATGAGCCAATCCCAAAAAAATAAAATGAATTTTATATCCGGCAGATTTGAATCTTTTTGGTGTTATCCAATTTTCTTCATCAGGCAAATGCCCTTCATATACAAAATGATCATTTTCTTCAATAGCCTTCGATACTAATTGTTCAAAGTATTGAGGTAACCAGTCGTTAGCTAATCGGCCGGCTTCCTTTATGGATGGTGTTTGGGCAGGATATAATTCCTTACGTTTTAACATAAATAATTTATCCCCATCAAAAATTGTGTAATTATCTTGTATACGGTTTGGCAGATAAGAAAAGCCAATTGTAGACTTTCCTGCACCATTTGAACCCGTTATTACATATAGATCAGGCATTTCATCTAAACAAGCTTATACATTTTTCGGATTGAACTACCATCCTCAGATGAGAGTTCTGCAATAATTTTAAAATCACTTTTGTCACTGTCTATAGTAACAAGCTTGATAGTGCCATCGGGATACTCCAAATAACACTGATCAGATGGCAATAAATAGGAATTTATCATGAACGGAAAGCCCATATTCAGCTTATTTCTTCTCAAAATTTTCGCTGCCTGATTACCGGCGTTTTCTAATTTTTTCCTTTTCATAGCGATTTAAAAAAAAATAGTATTTAATGAATTCAGAAATGTAAAGTTAGGCAAAAAATTTTCTCACGATTTGCTATGATGTCAATAGAATTTAAAATAGGTTAGGGCCAAAAAAATCTGTAGAATGTTTAAATGGCATTTACAAGCTTTTTATTTCCTGAATATCATATCCAAATGAAACGCCAAAAACTCCTTCTTTGGATAATATTTTTTCGGCATAATAATTTTGGTGCCGACTAATGAATTGAAGTATTTTAAATGATATTCTTCTTTATCTTTTTTCTTTAAATCAACTGACAAAAGGATTTCAAACTTTTCGTTAATGCCAATATATCCCTTATCGAAAGCACAGTCATATAACGGAGAAAGACAAATCCCATTTTCCGGATTTAATCTTTCATTTTCATTTTGGGACCATGGTATAATATGACTGGCAACTAATAAATCCGGAATATCAATACCAGTAATTGCACATTTGCTATCATAATTAGCCATAACCATTTGTCGAAACACATTTTGATTTATCCTCGTTTTTACTTCCCTAATCTTGTATTCTCCTTTTAAATGTTCGGTTCCCTTTAATGTATCGGAGAATTTATCTTCAATTGAAATCTTTTCTTTTTCCGCTAATATCCTTTCGCTTTCAAATAGCAATTCTTCTTTGTTGTTAATAAATTCATTCCAAATGGGCTCTACCTGTTTTTTCCCACCAGGTAACCCACCAATTCCTCTCTGTTGATGGAATGGGTCGACGCTTGCAAAATTATTTAACCGCATTGCGACAGAACCGGATGTCCTTTCAATTATTCGTGCGAGTTGAATAATCTCTGGAGTTCTGGAGTGCAGTTTACCAAATGGCAATTTTAAATAAAGGTTGAGCGCAAGGATCAGTTCATCCCTAGTCCACGGTTTAAGTCCCTCCTTCATTGATTGCTTAAATTATCTTCCACAATCTAAGAAAATATTCATCTTCCTCTTCAATACAAACAAACCCACATTTTATATTTAAGCAATGCTGAAGAAATTGCTTTGCATTGGTATGATAAAAATTACCAATCACTTCACATCGTGAACCGCAATGAGGACAAGTAAATGGTTGATCATTCATTAAATAAATTTCAAGCGGTTTGAATGATTCTTGGTAATAAAATTTCATAATAATAATTTTTTCAATTCTTAGTTTAAATAGTTTTCCAATTCTCGCTTTAATATCCATCTGGCAATAGTATTTTATGTGACTTAAAGTATATTGGTCTTTAAGTCACGTTGAATAAGTCGCTAATAAGTTTTGAGGAAGGAAATAAAAAAAGCCCCTGCAATCCGCAGAGGCTCTTACTAAAAACTAAAGAATACAATTATTTCAATACTCTTTTCATACTGCTGTAATAAGTGATCTTACCATTTTTTACCCGGTTAATATCATGATAAACGGCGGAGTCTACCCGGCCATCTTTGTAGGTATCAATTTCCTTATACCAGGTTACTATATGTCCTTCGCCCTTATCTTTTGCAAACATTTTGTCCCAGGCCTGCATTTCAATTTCAACAGAGCTCAGGCTGTCGCGATAGGAAGTCCACATTTTTCGAAGATCAGCTTTGGCCAGGTGTACCGAGCTGCCGTTACTACCCTCATAATAAACCGAATCGGCCATGGTGGCTTCTAATCCGTCCATATTGCCGGCCGCCCAGTCTTTATAGGTTGTTAATACCATTTTGAGATCCGCATCGGATACATCCGATGTAAACTGGCTGGAATAAGTAGCCGTGTAAGGCAGGTCTGCCGTTGATTTTTCCGCGTTTTCCGAACCTTCCATTTTATCCTTGCTGTCGCTGCAGGAAAATAAAAAACTTGCGAGAATGAAACATACAATCCATTTCTTCATACTAGATGATTTTTGGTTAAAAAAAAAATTAAACAGCTTCCGGCGGGTAAACAGAAAGGGGACAGGAAAAAAGGGGTTATCCGAATAAAAACGGGCCTTCTTTGAAACGATTATATAATTGACGAATTTTTTGCCGTTTGAATATTGCAGGCTGTTAATCCCGCAACCGGCATGGGTGAGGGCTAAAGGTAATGAAAAGCGCCGGATAAAAGCGTATTGATCTTCCTGCCTTGCATCAACTATCTGATATGCATATTATACATAGCAAAAGAAAAACAAATAATAGCATCACCCGATTTTTTTTACCAGCGATGAAAGCGTTTTTTGCAGCTTTGCTGTTTTAAGATGGCATTCCCAGATGATGATAACTCTCCATCCTTCTTTTTTCAATGCGGTTATTGCTCTGCTATCATTGGCGCTGTTGGTATTTATTTTATTCAGCCACCATTCCGTTCTTGTTTTGGGAACCACAAAATACTTGCACAGGGGATGGCCATGCCAGAAGCATCCATGAATAAAAATGACGGTTTTATATTTGGGTAATACGATATCCGGTTTTCCGGGTAATGTTTTATCAT
>JBGTNK010000279.1:0-29009 GCA_041743125.1 Chitinophagaceae bacterium | reverse complement strand
TGAAATTTTACAGATTTTAGGAACATCACTTTTAGATAAAACTCCCATAAATCAACTACTTCAAACGAAAAACAATCAAGATGTCAAAGAGCTTTTATATAATCAATTGAAAATCTTTTAGTTTAAACGAGACGCTAGTGTCTTTATTTCTAAAATTAAGAAATCGAAAACCGGAAAACACGAGATGAAATTCAAGATTAATCTTCCACCCTTTTCAAACGCAGATTGGTAACAGGGGCTACAATCAACGGAAATTTTTCAACAGTTACGTTGGCCGCATCGAGTCCAAATCCTTTTTCTTCCGAAAGGCTATGTTCTTTTAGCCAGAAATGAATTTTCATTACCACTCTTTCGAAAAAGGGTAATTCATTATCCTGGCTCAGGTATTTTTCCATAACCATAAACTGGAAGTCACCAACAGTATTGCTGTTTGCCTGGCTTTCATAACGACTGAAAATATTTACTTCTTTATTTGCTACCAGGTCTTCCACCACTTTTCTAAACATTAAATTGATACGTGGTTCCATACGGAAACCTAGCCGGAAATCGACGCGGATGATATCGTTGGGAATAATATGCTCTACTTTATATTCACAGGTATAAGGATCATCCATAGTATCTACGTGCACAAACCAATATATATCTGCCCGCTTTGGTTTTTTATTAAGGATGGAATATATGATCTTATGCTCAATTTCCTTGGGATTGTTGGCACTTGTAAGATAGACCAGGTGGGTAGCATATTTAGGAATCGCCTTGTCATTGCTTAGCTCCTGTATTTTTGGAATATAATGTTCCATTCGGACAAACTCAACATAGCGGTTCTTGATTTTTCTTGCTCTGTACCATACATACATGATGGTAAACATAAATCCACCGATGAGTAAAGTAATATAACCTCCATGAACAAATTTTGCCATCAGGGCAGTAAAAAATACTGACTCTATAATTATATAGCCGATAAGGAAAACATAGATTTTATAAGACCGGTAGCGATGAAGTACCAGGTAATTGGCATACAAAACAGTAGTTGTAAGCATAGTAACAATAATAGCAAGGCCATAGGCCGCTTCCATAGCAGTAGATTGTTGAAAATGCAGGACAATGCCCACACAACCCAGGTACATTAACAAATTGATACCTGGAATAAAAAGTTGACCTTTCTCTTCTGATGGATACCGGATCTTCATTTTGGGCCAAAGATTTAATCTCATTGCTTCACTGATCAGCGTAAATGCACCGGATATCATGGCCTGGCTGGCGATGATGGCGGCGGTGGTTGCTATCACAACACCGGGTATGATAAACCACTGGGGCATTAAGTCAAAAAAAGCATTTATGCCCATCGATTTTTTTAGCTCATCCGTAATTTGAAGACCTTGCCTGTGGCTCAATAAATAAGCGCCCTGGCCGAAATAATTAATAAGCAGGCAAGTTTTTACATAAATCCATGATTTGCGGATATTATCCCGTCCGCAATGCCCCAGATCGCTATATAATGCTTCAGCTCCCGTAGTACAAAGAAATACGGCGCCCAACAACCAGAATCCTTCGGGATAGGTGCGTAAAAATTCAATAGCATAATGCGGACTGATAGCTTTAAAAATGGACAGGTCGTCGAAAACATGTATTCCTCCCAAAACGGCCAGCATAGTAAACCAGGTAAGCATTACAGGGCCAAAAATTTTACCTATAGATGCGGTTCCGAATTGTTGAAGAAAAAAGAAAAGGGAGAGAATGATCAATACAATCATAACAATGGTGTCAGTAGCCATTCCCCGTAGTACTGGTAATTCCTCAAGGCCTTCAATTGCAGACGTAATCGAAATGGGCGGTGTAATAATTCCATCAGCCAGCAAAGCAGCACCACCCACCATGGCTGGAAGTACAAGCCATCTCTTTCTTCGTCTCACCAATGCATATAATGCAAACGTTCCTCCTTCCCCCCGGTTGTCTGCTCTTAAAATGAGTATTACATATTTAATGGTGGTTTGCAGGGTAAGCGTCCAGATAATACAGGAAAGGGTGCCTAATATCAGTTCTTCATTTATGAGCCTGCCTTTAATAATAGCATTGAAAACATAAAGGGGGGAAGTACCTATATCTCCATAAATAATTCCTAAAGCTATAAGAAGTCCTGCGGCGGTGACTTTATTAGTCGTTATTTTCACTATCAGCTGTTGTTAAAATTCTGATCGCAGAATATAAATTCTGCAACATTTTGCCTGCAAAGGTATATGCAAAATACGCTTACAAAGAACAGCATGTTAAAAGTTTTGTATCCTGCCGGGTATATGACAATTTTCAAACTAACAATTCGTTCCTTTTATTTTATCATTTTTTTGTTCGTTTGATAAAAGATAATCTGCTCAGTTCTGGCAGGCAACTTGTAACTTTAATTCGAAAAATTTTGAGAAATATGATTTGGAAAAGTTGGATATTTTTTGTTGTAGTGATATCATCCGGATTAGCGGCATCGGGCCAGAGGCTTGTTTATTCGGAGCCGGAAAAGGACGATACGCGGAGACTAAATTTTGAAATTATAGGGAAGATAAACGGTAACTTTCTTATTTATAAAAGCATTCGCAATAAAAACCGGATTGTTTTGCTAGACAATGATATGAAGCAGACTGGCAGTGCAGAACAGGATTATTTGCCGGATAACGACCGGGTGATCAATGTTGATTTTTTCCCCTACACCGACTTTGCTTATATGGTGTACCAATACCGGAAAAAAAACATAATTTATTGTATTGCCGCTAAAATTGATGGAAACGGTAATAAAGTAGGTGATTTAATAGAATTAGATACCACACAAGTGAATTTCGGGGCTGATAATAAAATTTATTCGGTAGTAACAAGTGAAGATAAGAGCAGGATCATGGTGTTCAAGATCAACAGCAAGAATAAAAAATTATACATAATCACAACGCTTTTGCTTGACGATCAGCTCAACCTGTTAAAGAAAAGTCGCTTATCGATGCCCATGAAGGATCGCGACGATTACCTGAATGAATTTCAACTGGATAATGAGGGGGACTTAATATTTACCAAATTTGACCGGATAAATAACGAAAATATTGGAGAAGCTGCTTTTGTTATTAAATATGCACAGGCAGATTCATTTGACATTAAAAAATTGGATACAGAAAGCAATTACCTGGACGAAATAAGGATCAAACCTGACAATTATAATAAAAGGTATTTTCTGACTTCCTTTTATTATAAACAGCGAAGAGGAAATGTGGATGGTTATTATTTTTATGTTTATGATAAACAAATGGGAAAGGTAATAGTTGAAGATACTATGGCATTCAGCGACGA
Source organism: Chitinophagaceae bacterium (assembly GCA_041743125.1). Lineage (GTDB taxonomy): Bacteria > Bacteroidota > Bacteroidia > Chitinophagales > Chitinophagaceae > Terrimonas_B. Next base: position 25,685 of record JBGTNK010000279.1, on the reverse strand, counting down.
ACTGCGCAGAGAAGCAAGGGGGAATGCCAATTCCAGAACGGCATTTAATGATTATTTTATCCGAAACATTATCAATAGAAAAGATGGAGGTTTTATCATAAGCAGCGAAGCCTACTACACTACGTCCCGCGGTGGGGGATGGAACCGTTGGAATAATCTTTACGGTTCTCCTTTTTTGCGTTCTTACGATTATTATTATTATTCTCCCTATTCCTATAATAATTTATGGGGCAACAGATGGAATTCCAATCAGAATGTACGGTACCAGGCAGATAATATCGTTGTTTTATCGTTTGATAAAAAAGGGAAAAGAGAATGGAGCAGCGTAATAACAAAAGAACAGTTTGACGACCAGTCAGATGATTTATTATCTTACCAGATCATGAATACCGGTGGCCAATTACACTTTCTTTTTAATAACCTGGAAAAAAGGGCTAATCTGCTTAACGATTTTAGTGTGCAACCAGACGGAAAAATAAACCGGAATCCTACCTTAAAAAACCTGGACAGAGGTTATGAACTAATGCCTAAATATGCCAGGCAGGTCAGTTCAAGACAAGTGATCATCCCATGTGTTTACAGGAATTATATTTGCTTTGCCAAACTTGAGTATAACTAAATGACGTAATAATTTCCATTATCCGTGATTGCAATTTTTAAACAGAAAAATCCAGCCAACCTCTTATTATTGTTATTAATAGGCGTGCTTTTGAAGCTGTCTATGTTCATAAATCCACATGGGCCAATAGTCCGTTCATCGGAAGGAATATTATACAAAGGCATAATCATGCTATTTGCCGAAACAAGAAAATCTTCTCCTCTTTTTTATCCCTTACTTACGTTTGCGTTACTTTTTTTACAAGCCATTTTAATTACCCGCCTTATTAATCATCAGCGTATGATGAACAAGCCATCTTACCTGGCAGGGCTGGCTTATATGCTCATTACTTCCTTATTACCGGAGTGGAACTATTTTTCAGCTCCACTGCTTTGTAATACGATTCTATTATTTATTCTATCAGGTTTGTTGGGTATTTATAACAAGCAAAATGCAAGGGGCATTATTTTTAATATAGGCCTGGCTTTAGGTATCTCTTCATTACTTTTTATTTCTTCCATCACGTTTATAATATGGGTACTCCTGGCTTTAGCTGTTATGCGGCCTTTCAGGATCAATGAGTGGTTGATTTGCCTGTTGGGTATTACAACACCCTTTTATTTTTATGCTATTTATACAGTTATTACCGGTCATTTGAGCTGGCATCAATTTGTACCTTCCATAGAGCTGGGTTTCCCATTGCTAAAGCAATCGATATGGCTCGCTGTCAGTGTATTACTTATCATGGTTCCCTTTTTGGCCGGAGGATATTATGTACAGGAAAATCTCCGTCGTATGTTAATAAACGTAAGAAAGGGTTGGAGCCTTCTTTTATTGTACCTTTTAACGGCATTATTGCTCCCTTTTGTAAACAATAGTGATACATTTGAAAACTGGATAATGGCAATGATTCCAATGGCGGCCTTTCACGGTTTTGCCTACCTGCATACTAACTGGAGGCTATTTCCACGCATTTTATTTTGGTTAACAACAGTTTTTATCCTGGCTTATCAATACGCTGGACCAGGATGGTGAACGGGCTGAAAAAGATGAATCAGGATGTTCCAATTTTAATAATAATACCAGGCAGATCATAGCCGATGGGGACTATAGGACTCAAATGCCAATACCTTTCTTTCCTATCTTTGCCGCTTCTACAAATAATAATTTAATGATATGAAATTCGGCGTTGTTGTTTTTCCCGGCTCAAATTGCGACAGGGATGCGTATGATGCATTGCATTATGATATCGGGCAGGATGTATTCTTCCTCTGGCATAAAAACAGAGATCTGAGCCAGTTTAATACAGATGATTGTATCATATTACCAGGTGGTTTTTCTTATGGGGATTATTTGCGATGCGGCGCCATTGCCAGGTTCAGCCCCTTGATGCAGAGTGTTATTGAATTTGCTAATGCTGGTGGTAAAGTTTTGGGAGTATGCAACGGTTTTCAGATATTATGTGAGACGCATTTACTTCCGGGCGCCTTATTGAGAAATGTTAACCAGCAATTCATATGTAAGAATATTTACATTAGAGGTGAAGCCGATAATGTATATAAAATTCCGATTGCTCATGGAGAAGGGCGATATTATGCGGATGAACAAACATTAAATAAGCTAGAAGCAAATAACCAGGTTATTTTCAGGTATTGTGATGAAAACGGTAAAATTAATGATGAAGCCAATCCCAATGGTTCTGTTAATAACATTGCAGGAATCTGTAATGATAACAGGAACGTATTTGGTATGATGCCACATCCTGAAAGGGCCTGTTCAGACTTATTGGGAAATACCGATGGTCGGCAGATTATTAAAGATCTGTTAATGGCGGGGCAACTAGTGGAATGATAACCACGTCTGTAATCAGCAGTGTTTTTATCATTTGGTTGACAAATAAAAAGAACATGTTGGTTTAAATTTGCCTGATCAATAAACATAAATGACCATAATGAAAAGAATTTTTATACTCTCCCTCATAGTAATAACTACGTTTACCGTCAAAGCACAGCTTAATCCGGTTAGTTGGGCATTTTCTTCAAAAAAGATTTCTGACAAAACATTTGAGATCCACCTTACTGCAACCATGCAATCCGGGTGGCACTTGTATTCTCAAGCGCAGCCTGAAGACGCCATCGCCATTCCTACAGGATTCAGTTTAAACAGCAACCCCTTACTTTCATTGGAAGGAAAAATTAAGGAGGTGGGGAAATTGCAGAAGTTTCATGACCCTAAACTGGAAGTATCGGCCAATCAATATTCTGGAAAAGTTGATTTTGTACAAGTAGTAAAATTAAAAGCCAGCGTGAAGACCAATCTCACTGGCAGTGTTGAGTACCAGACATGCGATGATAAAAAATGTTTACCTCCAAAAACAGTTAATTTTAGTATTCCTGTCAAATAATATAATGATCAAATAATTTATTATATAAACGGGTTCCGGTAAAGAACCCGTTTATATATTTAAAAAACCACCAATGCTCCGGATTTTAAGAGTTGTCGCATTTCTTTTCTTTTCATTTATTTTATCGTTCACCATTACTGCACAGGAATCTCCTAAGCCAGTTCATAATTGGAAGGCAGAAAGCAAGAAGATTGGTGAAGCCCGGTATGAGTTGTCGTTTTTAACCTCAACTTCAGAAGGATGGCAAATTTATGCGCCGGACCAGTCTTTGCTTGATGTGCAAACTACGGAGCTGATCTTTGCTGATTCAGCAATAAAACAAGAAGGGCCTTTTATTGTTGAGGGAGGACTTATAAAAGAGCAAGCCAGCTCTATTTTTGAAAATACAAACGTGAGGTTATTTCCCGGGGAGGCTCAATGGAAAGTAGTGGTGCAAATAAATGGACCTGTACCAGCAATATTGCAAGGTACAATGCTTTATACCTATGGTAAAAATGATGAATTTTATCCGGCTACTTCTTTCCCTTTTACCATTTCTTTAGAAGGAGGTGTAGAATCAACTACTCAAATATTGGTTCCTTCAATCAACATCAAAAGTCCGGTTAATGATTGTGGCGACGAGGGCACGTCGGATAAAAGTATTCTCTCTATTTTTCTTTTAGGATTGTTGGGGGGCATTATCGCCTTACTGACGCCCTGCGTGTTCCCTATGATACCGGTAACTGTTACATTCTTTACAAAAAAATCGCAGGATAAACGCAAGGGAGTTACCAATGCAATACTATATGGACTGTTTATTTTTAGTATTTATGTTTTAATAACACTTCCATTTCATATTGCCGATAAAACGATAAGCCCTGAAATATTTAATAACATTTCTACTAATGTGTGGCTAAACCTGGTATTCTTTGCTGTTTTTGTATTTTTTGCCTTATCATTTTTTGGTCTTTTTGAAATTGGGTTACCAGCCGGTCTGGCAAACAAAATGGATTCAAAATCGGGCCTGGGAAATATCGGTGGTATCTTTTTCATGGCATCCACATTAGCAATTGTTTCCTTTTCATGCACCGGCCCCATACTCGGAACATTATTAGTAGGAGTGGCAGACCAGGGTGCCTGGCCATTGACAGCAGGAGCGGCCGGATTCGGCTTAGCATTAGGATTACCTTTTGCACTGTTTGCAATGTTTCCTCACTGGCTTCAGTCACTTCCTAAGTCCGGGGGATGGATGACGGATGTAAAAGTTATACTTGGTTTTCTTGAAATTGCTTTAGCCATTAAATTTTTGTCAAATGCTGACCTCGTGGAGCAATGGGGCTTGCTGAAAAGAGAAATATTTATAGGATCCTGGATCCTGGTGGGTATCCTGATGGTTTTATATTTAACAGGAGTACTAAAATTTTCTCATAGCTCTCCTGTTAAGCGTTTCTCATTTACCCGTATTGCATTTATCATAGTATTCTCCGTATTTACTCTTTACCTTATTCCAGGACTTACTAATTCCAAATGGGCTGATTTGAAATTGATCAGTGGATTTCCTCCTCCCCGCACCTATAGTTTGTACGATGCAGGGGCTGATAAAAAAAGTGTACTCGTTCCTATACATAATAATTACCAGGAAGCTCTGACCAAAGCTCGGGAAGAAAACAAACCTGTTCTTATTGACTTTACCGGTTGGGCTTGTGTAAACTGCCGCAGAATGGAGGAAAAAGTATGGCCCGATCCTCTGGTGGATAGTTTAATGAGAACTCAATTTATTGTGCTCTCCCTATATGTGGATGAGAGAAGAAAATTGCCGCTAACAGATCAAACAGTTCAAAAACTTGCAAACGGGGTTGAAAAATCAATTATAACAGTCGGGGATAAATGGTCAACTTTTCAAACAGAAAATTTCGGTGCTACATCTCAACCGCAGTATGCAATTATAAGTGCAGATGAAAAAGCACTGACAAAAACAAAATTTTATACACCGGATGCCATCGAATTTTCCGAATGGCTTCAGTGTGGACTCGACGCTTTTAATAATAAGGATAAAAAATAATCCAGAAATTACTTTGGGGTAGGCATAAAAAAAACAGCCTCGTCAAGTGACGGGGCTGCTCAATTTGGTGTCATTCTGTAACAGCCTGCTGCCGGGCAAGCAATGGAAAAATTCTTTTTAGTACGAATTTTTCAGGGTGCAGCGGGAGACACAGAATGACAAATTCTTATCTCTATTTTAAAAACTTCTTCAAAGATATAAACATAAAAATCAAACTGCAAAACCTATAAGGCTATTTGTTTTTGCACCATTAATTTTCTTAAATTAATGAGACCATAACGCATACGTCCTAATGCAGTATTAATGCTGCAATTCGTGGTAGCCGCAATTTCTTTAAAGCTCATGTCAGCATAATGCCGAAGGATAATAACTTCACGCTGATCTTCAGGAAGCCTCTCAAGCATTTCACGTACCCGGTGATGGCTTTGCCTTTTGATCATAACTGTTTCAGCGCTATCATCAGCAAAATTCAGCACCTCAAAAATATCCTTGTCTTCGCTGTTGCGGATAGTAGGAGTCCGCTTTACTTTACGGAAATGATCTACACAAAGGTTATGCGCAATCCGCATGGCCCAGGGAAGAAATTTTCCTTCTTCCGTATACCGGCCACCACGCATGGTGTCAATAATGCGGATAAAAACATCCTGGAAAATGTCTTCAGCAAGGTACTTGTCTTTAACCAGAAAGAGGATAGACGTGTATAGTTTATCCTTGTGGCGGAGCACCAGTGTTTCAAGTGCATCCAGATTGCCATCTCTGAAAAGATGGATTAGTTCGTTGTCAGTTTTTTCGATAAAAGCTTTCATAAAACTTCTACAGTTTAGGTGGTTGATGGATAGGTTTAAAAAATAAAAATGGGTGAATCAGTAATACAGTGTAGAAATTTGTACGATAGGCGGGGTGATTTAGGGTTATTCATGTTTTTGGATATTGGATAATAAAAATATAGAATTTCATTGATCTTACAAGCACAGATTTGAAGAACATTCAAAAATTATTGCAAAGGAAATGTTAATCATAATCGTTGAAGTTTGTGTTGGATAAGGGTTTAACTTTGATCGACTGAAAATGGAAAATGAAATAATAGGGAAAAAGCCCTTTGTGAAAAATACCGTAAATCCCGCAGAAAGCATTTTTATAAAGGGCGCCAGGGTTCATAATTTGAAAAATGTTACTGTCTCTATTCCCCGAAATAAATTAATTGTGGTTACAGGTGTTTCAGGTTCGGGAAAATCCTCTCTTACTATTGATACGTTATATGCTGAAGGACAGCGTCGTTATGCAGAAAGTCTGAGTGCATATGCCCGCCAGTTTCTTAACAGGATGAATAAGCCGGATGTGGATTTTATTAAAGGACTTTGCCCAGCCATTGCCATTGAACAGAAGGTGATCACCCGCACACCCCGCAGCACAGTAGGCAGCATGACGGAAATTTACGATTACCTCCGTCTGCTTTTTGCCCGGGTTGGAAAAACCTTTTCACCCATTTCTGGAATAGAAGTAAAAAAAGATGATGTAAGTGATGTTGTTAAGGCAATAAAAGATCTAAAAAAAGGCGACAAAGTTTTTATTCTCGCTTTATTTAAACAACACAAGAACCGTGATTTCAGAGAAGAGCTGAATATTCTTGTGCAAAAAGGGTTTTCCCGGATGGCTTTTCCTGATGCTTCCCAGGGGGGAGCCCTTGAAGCCGTCCGCATAGAAGACCTGCTTGAATTAAAAGACAAGGATCTTAATTCGAAATTCTCCACGGCCAATAAAGGAGGCACTCCATTTATTTTAATCGACCGGATCGTTGTAAAAGATTTCGATGAAGATGATATTCACCGCATTTCTGATTCTATAAATACTGCTTTTTATGAAGGCGAGGGTGATGTATACCTGGAAGTGCCGGGCAAGGATGGTAATGAAAAAATTTCAGGCAAGTCTTTAAAGGGAAGCAAAAATCAAGTTCCATCAAGACAACTGGTCTCTCCACGTTTGCTGCTCCATTTCAACAACCGGTTTGAAATGGATGGAATCCAGTTTGAGGAACCTGTGCCAAATTTATTTTCGTTTAATAATCCATTTGGTGCCTGTCCTGTTTGTGAAGGTTTCAGCCAGGTATTGGGTATTGATAGTGACCTGGTAATTCCGGATAAAAGACTCAGTGTTTTTGATGGTGCAGTGGCTCCCTGGAAAGGCGAAAAACTTGGATTATGGAAAGACAGGTTCATAAAAGAAGCCAGGAAATTTAACTTTCCCATTCATAAGGCCATTGCTGATCTGTCAGAAAAACAATATGAGATTTTATGGGGTGGAAATGAATATGCGCAGGGGATCAACGATTTTTTTAAGGAAGTAGAACAGAACTTATATAAAGTTCAGTACCGCGTTTTATTGAGCCGGTATCGTGGACGTACATTATGTCCGGATTGTAAAGGATATCGCCTGCGCAAGGAAGCCTTGTATGTTAAGATTGCCGGAAAACATATCGGCCAATTTGAGGAGATGCCTGTCAGGGATCTGAAAGTTTGGTTTGTGGAAATGGAGAAAGGTTTGTCTGATCATGATAAACAGATAGCTAAACGCATCTTGCTTGAAATCCATCACCGCTTAAAAACATTATCGGATGTAGGGTTAGGATATTTAACCTTGAGCCGCCTGGCAAATAGCCTGAGCGGCGGAGAAAGTCAGCGGATACTGTTAACCCGTAGCCTTGGAAGTAATCTTACCGATTCACTGTATATTCTTGATGAACCTTCTATCGGCCTGCACTCCCGGGACACGGCCAACCTGATAAGAGTATTGAAGGAATTGCGTGACCTGGGAAATACAGTAGTGGTAGTGGAACATGATGAAATGATGATGCGGGAAGCAGATCATATAATCGATATGGGTCCTCTTGCATCGCACCTGGGCGGTGAAGTAATTGCAGAAGGAAATTATGATGACATTATTCAAAACGAACTTAGCCTGACGGGTAAATACCTGAATAATACGTTGAAAATTGAATCTCCTTCAAAAAAAAGAAAATGGAACCAATCCATTAAAATTGAAGGAGCCCGGCACCATAATCTGAAAGATATCACTGTTGAAGTTCCGTTGAATGTACTCTGTGTTATAAGCGGGGTGAGTGGAAGCGGAAAAACTACACTGGTGAAGCAAATTCTTTTTCCGGCATTAAGAAAAATAAAAGGAGAGACAGGTGAAAAAGCAGGTTTTCATAAAACGATATCAGGTGATATAGACAGCATTGCTCAAATCGAAATGATCGATCAGAATCCCATCGGGAAATCATCGCGGAGTAATCCTGTCACTTATATCAAAGCATACGATGAAATAAGAGAATTATATGCCGGGCAGCCGCTCAGTAAAATGAGGGGATTCTTACCCAAACATTTTTCATTTAATGTAGATGGAGGCAGATGTGATACTTGTAAAGGCGAAGGCGAACAGGTGGTAGAAATGCAATTCCTGGCCGATGTTCACCTGACCTGTGAATCATGTGGAGGAAAAAGATTCAAAGAAGAAGTTTTGGAAGTAAAATTTAAAGATAAAAGCATATATGATTTGCTTGAGTTTAGTGTGGACGAGGCCATCGACCTGTTTACAACTAATTCCTTTCAAAATAAAAAAGAAGAAGCGGCCATTGCCAGAGCCATCCAGCCATTAAGTGACGTTGGGTTGGGATATATTAAACTCGGCCAATCTTCTGATACACTTTCGGGGGGTGAAGCGCAGCGTGTAAAATTAGCTTCTTTCCTGGGCAAAGGAAGAAGTAACACTAAAGTGCTTTTTATTTTTGACGAACCCACCACCGGATTACACTTTCATGATATTCAAAAGTTGCTCAAATCTTTTAGTGCATTAATTGATCAGGGACATTCCATTGTAGTAATTGAGCATAATTTGGATGTGATAAAAAGTGCAGATTGGCTCATTGAACTTGGCCCGGAAGCAGGGGATACTGGCGGCTACCTGGTGTATTCAGGAATTCCTGCCGGGATAAAAAATGAAAAAGAAAGCAAAACAGCCATTTTTTTGTGACAGAAGATATAGAACTATTTTAATATGCATCTTTTTTTTAAATGAAATACTGCCGGTTAATGAAAAATACATAGATTTGTTTCTCACTGATAACAAGCACCCATCCAACCAAACTATCTTCCACAACATTTATTCTAGGAGCAAGGAGTTTCATTATTTATTCCTGTTTTTACTGACAGGAGTGTGTCTTAATTAAACACCTTTAGCAGAACGATATCATCCAATTCCTTTCAAATCCCGCTATCTATTCCCTTGTTTATTGGAAACTGTTATTCGTAATCTCTATTCACAAAAAATCTGAACAATGAAAAATGTTTACTTGTTATTATTGACAATTTTTATGGCTATTGCAGGATGGGCCAAAACAACAACCTGGACAGGAGGAGTAAATAATCAATGGGATAATCCTTTAAATTGGGACAATGGAATTCCGGCTGCTAATGACGATGTGGTATTTCCAACTAATATTTCAGCCACAATAACCAGGGTAGCTTTCGATAATAACCCTATTCTTATTCTTAACAGTCTTTCTGTATTGGGTAATTCAAATATTGAATTGCGGACAGCGGGCGGAAGAATAATCTCTATTGCAAATGGTAAAACAGGAAATGATTTTGTTATTTCTTCCGGGGCACAACTAACTATCGGCAATAATTTGAATATCATTTTGAATCTATTGGCTGGTGCCGGTGTTGCAGGGCGGTTTAATGTAAATAAAGATCAAACCTACACATCGACTGGTATTACAACAGTGGCATCTGGCGGTATTATAAATAATGAAGGCACGGTTACAAGCTTGTCGACTTTTAACCTGATCTTCCAGAATAACGGTACTTATATACATGCCCGTGACGGGGGGGCTATCCCTACTGCAAATTGGAATACCGGTTCAAAAACTTTAATTGCAGGTGTAACTAAAACGGCTCCCTTTGCGCTATCGCAAACCTTCGCCAATTTTACCTGGAGTTCGGAACAAAATAGTGACATTAATTTAAATGGCAACTTGCAGAATATTACCGGTGATCTAAAGATAACAACGACAAGCGGACAGCCTGCAGTAAGGTTCTTAAACTTTTCTTCAGATATCGGCTATACTTTGAATGTGGGTGGAAACCTGATTATTGAAAGAACTGCACCGGCTACTACCAACGTTGCATTCATAAATGACAGTGATGGGGATGCTATTATTAATGTAGCAGGAAACTATACCCATCTTGGGGGCAACCTGGTTTTTGTGGACGTAAACAGCAATAGTAATGATGGAACAGCCATCCTTAATTTGGCAGGAAATTTTGTACAATCTGGCGGTAATGTTGATTTTACCAGTGGTGATAATGGTCCTCCCGGTCAAAAAGGAAGCATGTTTATAAAAGGTAATTTTACCCAAACTGCCGGAACGATGAGAACAACGGTCGGAGACAATGTTATTCCTAATGGTCTCATTACTTTTAATAAGGTAGGTGTTCAAAATTATAATGCAACTAATGTTTCATATGTTAATTACGTGGTTGCCAACAGAGACACTTTGAAGTTAGCCTCGGCTTTAAGAATTAGCAGGGACCTCCCGGCAAACCCCAATTGGATAGGCAAAATGACAATAAATTCCGGGGGCACTTTAGATGCTTCAACTTTCGTAGTTTCTTCTCAAATAACTCCTGATGTTACCCCAGCCGCATCTGCTGTTGCCAATTTTATTCTTTTACCCGGTGGCAAACTGATCACAGCCAACGCTACCGGAGTTCAGGGGTCAATAAGCACACTTAATAATTTGACAGCCAGTTTGAATAGTGGTGCTGATTATGAATTCCAGGGAGCATCAACTGGTGTATTTGTAACAACAACTCCAAATACCTTACGGGATCTCATTGTTAACAGAGCAGGAGGAATTGTATCACTGGCCATGCCATTGAGTATTACCCGCAACCTGACACTTACTGATGGGCTGCTGACAACAACTACTACCAACCTTCCTACTGTTACTTCAACAGGAACCGCATCACCCGCTACCCTTGTTTCTTTTGTGAACGGGCCATTGGCGAAAGCAGGAGCTACCGCTTTTACTTTTCCGGTTGGTAAGGCAGGTGATGGATTTCGAAATATCGGAATCACCACTCCATCAGCAAGTGCAACATTCCGTGCTGAATTTTTCAGGGCATCCCCACCGGCTGGTACATTGGAGCCCACACTAACAAGAGTCAGCGCCTGTGAGTATTGGGACTTATCTAAAACAGCGGGTGCATCAGGAGTTTCGGCGAATGTTGTACTTTCCTGGGAGGCGAATAGTAACTGTGGTGGTGCTTATGTCACCAATCCTGTTACTCTTAGAGTGGCACATCTCGTATCAGGAGTATGGGTAGATGAGGGTCGTTTATCAAGCACTGGCGATGCCACTAAGGGTACTATTACATCTGCAGATTCTCCAACCACATTCAGTCCGTTTGCGCTTGCCAGTGGATCGGCTATAGACAATCCGTTGCCGGTGGTTTTTGCTGATGTAAAAGCATATGGCAAGAACAATGGTGTGCAGATAGAGTGGAGCAACCTGACCGAAAAAGATGTAGCTACCTATTCTATTGAACGTTCTTCCAATGGCCGGGACTTTGTGTCGATAGACCAGCAATCGCCCACCAATAACCAAAGCATGAAAGCGGAGTACAATGCTTTTGATGCAAATCCATATACCGGTATTAATTTTTACAGGATAAAAGCGGAGGAAACTTCAGGAAAAATAGTGTACAGTAAAATATTAAGCCTGAACCTGGGTAAGGAAAACCACGGATTGGAATTGTATCCAAACCCAGTTTTGGACCACCAGGTTACCATCAGTTTGTCGAATCTGAAAAAAGGCCATTACACAATTCGGGTAATTAATACCGCAGGCCAGGATATTTTCAGGCAAATAATTACTAACCGCGGAAGCACCCTTACCCAATCGTTAAACCTGCCGGCTGTAATTAAGCCTGGTGTTTACCATATGGTAGTAACGGGGGATGCATATCGAGAAAATAAAATGTTTATTGTCAGATAAGTAACTATTGGAAAATCAGCAAAAGGGCCGGTCATTTTTTTTGACCAGCCCTTTTCTTTACCTTTAATTACATTTCTGGCTAAGTCTTTGCATTACCTGTTTTGAAATGTAAATGGAATAACTATATTTGGTTTTTCCAATCCTGCCGAAATTCCCTTCTCCGCCATCCCTTTAAAATTTTATTGATAGAATGATTTTCAAGTTTCGGTGCTTACCGGAAGCTTATTGATCTTACTATTATTATAAACACCTATCCTCTTAAAAGCTCAGATCCTCCATTCCATAGCTAAGCCACGCAACCCTAATATTTTACAAGTTAAACTCTGAGCAATGAAAAAAATCTACTTGCTGTTTTTTACAGCATTGATCTCTGTAGCATTATGGTCCCAAACAAAAACTTGGAAAGGAGGAAATGGCTCCTGGATTCAAGCGAGTAGTTGGATACCATCAGTGGTTCCTGTTGCTAATGACAGCATTATTTTTAACGATGGAGCTACCGGAATCATCACCAATGTTCCCGCCATCATACTGAAAAGAATCACAGTTACAGCAAATACCTCAATTACCTTGCAGGGCTCCAGTGGTACTAAGCTGATTACCCTTGATAACGCAGCGCAAGCCACAGGCTTATTTATTGATACCGGGTCTTCCCTTACTATGGGAACCAACATTAATATTACCCTTGATAAGGTAAAAGCCAAAATAGGCGGGCTATTGGTTATAACCAATAACAGAACTTATGACACGGAAAAAGGAAACAGCGAAACATCCGTTACAGGTACCATTGACAATAAAGGAGAAATAAAATCTAAAGAAAAGGATTTGTTATTTGCAAGTGAGAGTTCATATATCCATTCTCAAAATGGGGGTACTATACCCGATGCTACCTGGGATAAAAATTCCAATTGTTTAATTACCGGGGTAATAAATTCAATGCCGGCGGGGATCAAAAAAGGACTGCATTTTGGCAATTTTGAATGGAACAATCCTGCGCAGATCCCTTTTCCGATTAATACCATGCCTTCTTTCAATGGAAACCTGGAGCATATTGATGGAAATTTCATTATCCAAAACACAGGAACCGGATCCGTTTTTATGTCAAACAGCGGGAATTATGATGCCACCGTTGGAGGTAATTATATTCAAACGGGTGGAATTCTTGTTCTTAACCAGGCTGGTGGAAAAGGAACGATGATGATCAAAGGCAACTTCAATATGAGTGGTGGCACAATTGCAAGAAATAACAGCATTGCAGGCGATTTTAGTGCAATTAAATTTATAGGTGGGTCACAATCCATTAGCAAAACTGGTGGAATAATTTCAGGAAAGATTGATTTTTCAGTGGAGCCTAATTCAATTGTTTATATGGGCACCTCTGTACTGGATGGATCAGCAACCACTTTTAAACTAAATAAGGGTGCTAAGATCATTACTTCCCACCCGGATGGATTAAATTCTTCTGGCGCTTTGGGTTCTATTCAAACTTCCATCAGGTCATTTGAAGAGGAGGCTGATTATGAATTTCGGGGCGCTTCAACTGGTGTATTTAATACAGGCAGTTCCACTAATACAACTCCCTCATTAGTAAATAATCTGACAATAAATAATGCATCTGGATCAGTATTACTTTCAAAGCCCATTACGGTAGCAAATGGGCCGGGCGTGAATAGGCTATTTCTTCAAAATGGACCGTTAATAACCAGTTCGATCAATATTCTAACGTTGAATGATCAGGTAATGGCAACAGGTGTACCTGGTTTACAACAAAATAATTATAATAATACTTCATTTGTAGATGGTCCATTAAGAAAAGTGGGTAATGATGCATTTGTTTTTCCAGTGGGTAAGGTAGGAACCGGGTTAAGGAAAATTGGCATTACTGAACCTGTTGGGGGCCAAAACACAATAACGGCTTTCACAGCAGTATTTATCAGGCAAAATCCACAAACAATTAGCAATTCTTTAGTTTCCAGTCTTGCAAGGATTAGTGCTTGTGAATATTGGACATTAGACAGAACAAGTACTAATCAAGTAAGGGTTATTTTGTCCTGGGATAATAATAGTGGTTGTCCCGGCCAATATGTAACCGATATATCAACACTGAGAGTGGCCCGGTATGGAGGAGGTATGTGGCAAAATGATGGGAATTTGGGAACCTCGTCGGCATCTGGAAGTAATTCATCAGGAACAATAACATCTAATCAATTAGTAACTAGTTTCAGCCCGTTTGCCCTGGCCAGCAGTTCAGCAATCACTAACCCTCTGCCAGTTAATTTTGCAGATGTAAAAGCATTTGAGAAAAATGCTGGGGTTCAAATTGAATGGAGCAACCTGACGGAAAAGGATGTGTTGACTTATACAGTAGAACGCTCATCAAATGGGAGAGATTATACAAGCGTCAGCATGCAATTGCCCTCCGGTAATCAAAATGATAAGGCAAGCTATATGGCATTTGATGCCACGCCATTTCCAGGAATTAATTACTACCGCATAAAAACAGAGGAAACGTCGGGCAAAATTGTGTACAGCAAAATACTCAGCATCAATAAAAATAATTTGGCCGGGGGATTGACCTTGTATCCCAACCCGGTAACAGGCCACCAGGTTACCATTAGCCTGACCAATTTAAAACGTGGTCTGTATTCATTGCGGCTTGTCAGCAGCACAGGACAGGATTTATACAAGCAAACCATCACCAACTTCTCATCTTATATGAGCCAGGCTATTAGTTTGCCTCCATCTGTTAAACCAGGTGTTTATAATTTGATCATAACGGGGAATGATTACCGTGAAAGCAAAATGCTTATTATACGCTGATAATTGTAATTGATAAATAACAAAGACCTGTCTGCTTTATAGCGGCAGGTCTTTTAGTTTCAAATAATATTCTACATCCAATTCTTTTTACAGGCAGCATACATAGATAGAATAATTATATATGCATTGAGGTAAAGTTTATTTTTATAAAGACTTGTATTATTCGAATTGCAGGTATAGATTTGTCGTCTGACTGTTAACAAACAGTTTATCTCCATCCAAATCTCTTCTGAATTCCGTACCCAAATCCAGCACAAAATATTTTGCCGTTTTAAATTCCTTTGGAGTTTGACGACTATTATATTCTCTTAAGAAGCCAGGTGCCAGTTTCTTTTTCATCCAATCCATTTTAAAGCTCAGTAGGTCCGGCCCTTGAATACCGCAAGCAGCGTATTCTTATACTCTATAAATCTTAAAAAATTCTGAGCGATGAAAAAAATTTACTTTCTTTTAATGACCATGATGATCGGTGTTTCGTTATGGTCGCAAACGATCAAAACCTGGAATGGTCCAGCTACCGGGGGATCCTGGACAACAGGGTTAAACTGGCTTCCGGCTGTAGCTCCTGTCACGAATGATATTGTTGTCATTCCTACCGGTATTTCAGGTACTATCACCAATGTTGCTGGCGCAGGGAGTGTAACCCTTGGCGGGTTAAGAATTGAAGGCAATTCCAATATCACATTTACAAATACTTCTAATTCCCGAACACTTACTATTGCCAATCTAGCCGGAACAGACTTTATTATTCAGGCTGGCTCCGGACTTGCTTTAACTGGAACGGGGAATGGTGTAAATATTACCCTGGCTGCAGGTGCAAACGGAGCAAACCAAACTACAGCAAGCATTGCCGGCACTTTTACTGTTAATTCAGGAAGGACCTATACTACTTCTAACGGTAATGTAAATACTTCAGTAACGGGAACAATAGATAATAGGGGTAGCATCTTTAGCGGTTCTACTGCCAAACTATCTTTCCAAAGCACAGGAAAATATATTCATGGTCAGAACGGCGGATTTTTGCCTACCAGCAATTGGATCGCAGGTTCTGTTTGTGAAATTTCAGGTATGTCGAGCGCCTATCCAAGCGGAATGGATCAAGATTTTCAAAATGTAATTTTTAATAGCACACTAACTGATGATGTGGAAATGTCAGAAGATCTAAATTGTTTGCAAAATCTTACTATAGCAATCTTAGCAGGTACAGGTGATGATTTCCGATGCACAAATAGCAATTCAAATAGAACAATAGATGTGGGGGGGAAATTCACTTTAACTTCGGGAAGATTTGTTTTAGATCATGATAATGGCGGAAGTGAATTAAATGTAGATGGAGATTTTGAACTTAATGGAGGCTCACTTTATGAAGATGGAACAGGAACTGCCGATGTAAATTTTACCGGAACGGCTATACAAAAATTCACAAAAGCACCTGGCGCAATTATTTCCAATACTCTTAATATTACGATCAACAATAATGCAATAGTTGATTTTGGTAATTCTATTTTAAATGGATCGGCCGGAACTTTCTCGTTAGCAAACGGGGGTAAAATTATAACTTCTAATGCTGACGGACTGCGGTCAATTGGTGCTTTTGGTTCTATCCAGGTTACCGGAACCAGGACATTTGGTAATGGAGCAGATTATGAATTTCATGGGGCTTCAACAGGTACATTTTCTACTATTACTAATCAAGTAAGAAATTTAATTATTAATAACACAACAACTAATGAGGTTAGTGCAGCCAGGCCATTTGAAGTAACCGGTGCATTAACGCTTTCAAACGGGTACCTGACCACAACTCCAACGAACCTTGTAACATTAAGCAATACAGGAACTACGTCAACTGCAAACGGTGCATATGTGAACGGACCTTTGGCAAAAATGACCAACAGTGCTCAATCGTTTATGTTTCCTGTCGGTAATATAGCAGGAGGTTTACGTGAAATCGGTATAATGACCACTGCCAATACGGCTTCAACATTTACAGCACAATTTTTCCGTGCAGCTGCACCAGCAGGCACACTTGGTGCGGGATTATCACAAAAAAGTAACTGTGAATATTGGGATCTTTCACGTCCTTCCGGCTCGCCGGCACGTGTTATTCTGTCCTGGGCCAGCACAAGTGCATGCGGCGCAAGTGCAACATATGTTACCGATCCAACAACATTGCGGGTTGCTCATTTAACGGGTGGCACCTGGGTCAATGAGGGTCGTCAATCCAGTACAGGAAATAATACAGCAGGTACTATTACTTCAGGAAATATTTTAACTACGTTTAGCCCATTTGCATTGGCCAGCAGTTCAGCAGCCGCTAATCCGCTGCCTGTAACATTAGCTAATGTAAAAGCTTACGAAAAGAATAATGGCGTCCAAATAGAATGGACTAACCTGACTGAAAAAGATGTGGTGGAATATTCAATAGAGCATTCTGTTAACGGTCGTGATTTTAGTTCCGTGGGAAAAAAATCTCCAACAAGTAACCTGAACGACCAGGCCAATTATAATGCATTTGATGCTGCTCCTTTTGCCGGAGTTAATTATTACCGCATCATGGCAGAGGAAACAACTGGCAAAAAAGTTTATAGCAAAATCTTAGTTATTAGCCTTAATAAAGCTAATAAAGGATTAAAAATTTATCCTAACCCGGTGTATGGCACGCAGGTTACTTTCAGCCTTTCAAATATAGATAAGGGCCGCTATAAACTAAGGATAATAAATACATCAGGTCACGATATATATAAACAAACCGTTACTGTACAAGGAAGCAATCTAACCCAGACATTAGATTTGCCGGCCTCAGTTAAGCCAGGCGTGTACTGTCTTATTGTGGCAGGAGGGGATTATAAGGAAAGCAGGTTGTTTATTGTAAAATAAAAAGTACCGAGGGATTACCAATAGAGCAAGTGCCGGCCATTAAATTGTGCCGGCCTTTTTTTATTTGAAAAATAATATTTGGCATCGTGTTTTTACTAACGAAAACTAAGAAGTATTTCTATGAAATAAGTTGCATATACCAAAATGTCGATATAGTTTTGTGCAGCCTCACTGGCATATTCATTTCCCATCCAATTCTTCTGAAATCCGTACCGACATTCCATTTTTATTTTTTAGTTAAGCATTACAGGTTAATCAATCCTGTAAATACTGAACGCCTACCTATTACTTTCCAATACCTCTTTCAAACCGTCCGGTTTCTTTTATGGTCTCTCTCTAAATAAAGAAAGATCAAATAAATTTCGCCCTGATGAAAAAATTTTACTCTCTTATAATTATTCTATTGTTGACTATCCCGGCATGGTCACAATCGAAAAAATGGGTTGGAGGAAGCGGTAGTTGGATGGATATTACAAATTGGGAACCGGCAGGCCTTCCCCTGGCCTCCGATTTTGTAGAATTTAACGGCGTTTCTGCTACTATTTCAAATGTAAACAGTCTGGGTCTCAAAGGAATTATTCTTACTAACAGCAATATAATATTAAATGGATCAGGACAGGAAGTCAAAACCTTAACCATCGGTGATCCGGATTTAGATGCAGCGATTATCATTCAATCAGGGGCTAGCCTTACCATAGGAAATAACCTGGATATTATTGTAGCCAATAATACCTGGTCATTTATTGACGGAGCTTTAATACTTACCCCTGGCCGAAATTATTTTACCAATAGAGGTGAAATGACAAGAACCATAGTTACCGGGGTCATTCAAAACAATGGAGGCAATATTATTTCAGAAGAATCCAAACTTGAATTTAAAAGTGGCTCATTATATGAACATAGCCGTGATAAAGGTGAAATACCTTCTGCTACCTGGGATATAAATTCTACATGCAGTATTACAGGCGTCATATCAAACGCTCCCGCAGGAACTACTCAACTTTTCGGAAATTATAAATGGGATTGTCCAAACCAAATAGTTGGGGATGCTTTAGGAATTGTCATCCCGTCAGAAATAAAAGGCAACTTAATTATTTCTAAAACAGGTGATGGAAAAAATACCGGCACATATCTTTCATTTCCGGCTTCAATTAAAATTGGGGGATCTTTTATTTTGCTTTCCGGGACATGCTTTTCAAAACAAAGCAATGTGATATTGGATGTAGCGGGCGATTTTATTATAAGGGGCGGTAGTTTGAAAACAAATGAAATTGGTGCAAAAACGGGGATTGAACTCAATTTTACTGGATCATCCAGGCAATCCTTTTCCATAGGAGGGGGAGTTGTCAAAATAAAAAAGTTTACAGTTAAAGCCAATGCTGTCGTTGATTTTGGTGAATCTGTTTTGACAGGTGATGGGGATTTTATTTTATCGGAAGGCAGCAAGTTAATAACCGCGCATCCGGAAGGTATATCCTTTACAGGAGCATCAGGATCTGTGCAGGTAACAGGTGCCAGAGTTTTTCCAGGAAATGCTCATTATGCTTATTCGGGTTCTGTATTTCAAATTACCGGGACCGGTTTGCCTTCAACAATAACACGGCTATTTATTGATAACACATCGGGGCTACTGGAAGGAAAAGGCGTAAAGCTGTCAAAGCCGACAACTATTAACACAGAGTTGATTTTGAATAACGGGTTTTTAAACACTGCTGAAAACCGTATGCTAACTATAGGTATCCAGGGCATTTCAACTGCAACTGGAAATGCATTTGTTTCAGGTCCGATCCGAAAATCAGGAAACACTTCCTTCTTATTTCCCACTGGTTGGGCGGGAGCAGGTGGTGGACGCATTCCAATTGGAATAGGTGAATTGGATAAAGTTTCAACGATACAAGCAGAATACAAACGGGCTTCTGCCATTGAAAAGGGAAGCACTATCAATGCTCCTTTACATCATATCAGTTTTTGTGATTATTGGGAGTTATTTCCAATAAATGGAAATATTTCAGGGTTAGTAACTCTTTATAATAATATGCATAGTGCTTGTTATCCTGGTTCAGATATTCATGATTTTTCATCCATGCGTATTGCCCGCTCAAACGGAAACGCCTGGACCCAGGTAGGCCATTCCTTCGACAGTCTTGATGCACAACATGGATACTTTGTTTCAGGTGACAGCAGCGTTTCTATCAGTTCAAAAGAAAAGTATTTTACACTGGGCAATATAACTTCAGCCAGAGATCCCTTACCGGTAATGTTTGATAATGTACTGGCGTATGAAAAAAACAATGGTGTCAACCTAGAATGGAGTAACCTTACAGAACGGGATGTCGCAATCTATTATGTAGAACGCTCTTTCAATGGAATAGATTATACAATCATCGGGCAATATTTTCCTACAAATAACCATGATGATAAGGCCAGTTATGTGCATTTTGATGGAGAACCTAAGCAAACAGACAATTATTACCGGATAAAGGTGATTGTAAAAAACACAAAGATCATATTCAGCAAAGTAATGAGAATAGAAGCTGCGAAGACTACAGGGAAATTTAAGTTATTTCCAAATCCTGTTATCAACCGGCAGGCTTGGCTTGAACTGCCAGCAATGGTAAAAGGAGAATATAGCCTTACCGTGATAAATACAATGGGCCAGCAAATGTTTCAATGCAATTTCCCTAATAATGGAAACCCGGGCGTGAAAATGTTTTCTCTGCCTTCTTCCATCCAACCCGGAATATACAATCTGATAATTTCCGGAAATAATTACCATGAAAATAAGATGTTCGTAGTTCAATAGCAGAGAGTGTACCTTTAGAGATAGGCCGGCCTTTTTTTGGGCCGGCCTTTATTGTTTATAGAAGAATATATAACCTGTAGAGATTTCCAGATGAGTAACGTGATAACTGCAAAATGCTATCTTATTAATTTAAAAGGTTGCGGGATATTTATCTGAGTTTATCCAGGCTTTTTACCAGCTTTTCATCCTTCCATATTCCCCTTGCTGCCATAAAATAACAGATTGGAACCATAAATACGAATACCGAGGATAATGCAATCACGCCGTCCAATTTTTTCAATTCTAAAAAGTAGAGCGCAATGGCGCCCAGCGATAAAAGCAACCCAGCAATAGTTAATCTTAATTGTAGTTTTCGGTTCTTAAACATGAATATGGTAACTAGAGAAACAAATATGGAACCAGCTGTAATCAAAATGAGAAATAAAGTACTTCCTGCATACAATGTTGACATCATTCCACTGGTTGCTGTTGCATTCTGGCTAGCCCCCCCGTAAAAGGGAAAACGAAAACTTAAAATTGAACATATGGTTGCTAATAACAACCACAGGCTTTGCTGGCGTTGGATCATAATTCCTGTTTAAAGACTAAATATCGGCATTTTTCCACCCTAACCCAATTTTGTAGTCAGAGTGTATTATATATTAGCCATCCATTTGTTATGACTAGAAATTTATCGCAGTATAGAAATTGGTAAGGGGTTGTTATGAAATTTTTAAATGAAAGACCAGGGGGTGTATTAATATCCTATTACGAATTAAAAATTATTTTTATTCCATTACTAAAAAATTCTTTTCACTGGTTTTGAAAACAAATAATCTTATCTGATTCATATGATGTTCATCTGGATAGTAAAAAAGCCCTGTCACACGGTAACAGGGCTTTCAAAGGTTTGCAGCAATAATTTCCCTTGGGGTGGGCTTGCCTGAGAAATGATTGCTTTCTTTTCAATCCGTGCGGCGGCCAAACTTATTTACTTTTTTCAAAAGATTCAGTTTCTGACATTTCACCGTCCAGAACACGGATCGTTTTCATAGATGCATTATCTTCTATTTTTACCAGGTAGGCAATCTTGTCCCCCACGGTTACTTCCTGTACATAATAAATGTTGTAATCATAATAATGGCTTTTAACCTGGTGGCGGACATCACGGGGCAAATTATTTTCGCGGTAATTGCGAATACTGGCTATCCATTTTCCTTTGCGGTCATAAAAAACTTTGGTTGTGATGCCATCAGAATTAAATTCTGCCAGGAAGCCATCTTTAATTACAAACCAGCGGGCATCAGCCGAATTTTTAAAAGTTTTGGTGAAATCCTTTATGGCCTTAGTATTTATGCCAGAAGTTGTGCTGACCTTAGTTGAATGCTTTCCCCTGAACCTGCTGTTGTCTTCATAGGCAATTTCTTTTGAGGCTTGATTATTCAAATCTGTTTTAAACTTGCTTGTTTGCGCAAAGGTGCAAGTGCACATGGCTATAAAAGGGATAAAACCACTTATATAGCGAAAAAATAGTTTTTTCATGTTTTAAGGTTTAATGGTTAACGGTTTTTGATTGTTTAATGGTTAATGGTATTTGATCATAAGAAAAAGGAATTTAAGATACCAGCCGGTTGGTTCATCCTTCTCCAAAATACTTGGGTCTTAAAGCAACGAACCAGCTGGCTATCGTTTCCGGAAATGGGCGATTATAGCATTAGTCGGACTAAACGAAACCAGGGAAACAAAGAAATTGATTTTTTCATATCATTTTTTTTTGCTGTAACTTAATTTGAATATAGAAGGTTATGCCTGATTACCTATCTCCCAAGAAACTCACCGACCAGGATATCATTAATAATTTATTGCACGATGGAATTGACCGGACAAAAGCAGAGGAACAGCTTTTTAGTCAATATGCCTATTTTATAGAGCAGGCAATGCATAAGTATTCTTTTCAGGAGGAGGATGCCTTTAATATATATTCAGACAGCATTATGGCCGCCTTAACCCGGATCCGGGACGGTTCCTTTGAAAGGCGTTCCTCCCTGAAAACATGGCTTTACCAGATATTTCATAACAAATGTGTTGACCTTGTTCGAAAAAATACGACTAATAAGAACAGTGTAAATCATGTTCAATCCATTTCTGATTTTCTTTTTCAAATGGCGGACTCGGCAAAACTGGTGATTCAGGAAATGATGGAAAAGACGGACCTGGAACTGGTAAAGCAAAAATTAAAGGAGACTGGAGAAAGTTGTCGTC
This sequence comes from Chitinophagaceae bacterium, assembly GCA_041743125.1. Classification (GTDB taxonomy): domain Bacteria; phylum Bacteroidota; class Bacteroidia; order Chitinophagales; family Chitinophagaceae; genus Terrimonas_B. Next base: position 2,847 of record JBGTNK010000279.1, on the reverse strand, counting down.
GTTTGTTGTTGTTATGGGCGGATGGTTTTAATGATAAAGAAATAGCGCTGGCTATGGACTATAAGTCTGGCGATGTGGTAAAGACCAGTCGTCTGCGATGCCTGGAAAAACTTAAACGATTATATAAAATGAATTTAAAATAGAAGCATGGACAACCTGGAATACATGGAGGCATATTTTAGCGGGGACCTTTCTTCTGAAAGTAAATCTGATTTTGAAAAAAGGATCATATCGGATCCGGGTTTTGCTGAAGAAGTCGCTTATTACATTTCCCTAAAGAAAGCCGCAGCCAGTTTGCTTCAAGAAGAAAGAGAAAGATTTAAACCTGCTTACGAAAAATATAAGCTGAAAAGGCCGAAAGAGATTATCAGGGCAAAAGTTATGATCCGAAGGATCTGGCCATGGGTAACAGCCGCTGCCATTCTTACGGGTGTGATATTTGGTTGGAAAATTTGGTTGGGACAAACTTCACCGGGGAGTTTAGCGGATAAATATATAGCGACTCATTTTCAAACCTTGTCTGTTACAATGGGAAACAGACAGGATAGCTTGCAGGCAGGCTTTCAATTATATAACCAGGGCCGGCAAAAAGAAGCCCAGGAGCACTTTGAAATGATGTCCCGGAACGATACCAGCTCATTTGAGGCAAAAAAATATGCCGGAATTATTTCACTCCGGCTCGGCAATTTTGAAAAGGCCATCCATTACTTTACCTTATTAGAAAAGCATACAGAACTTTATGCAAACCCCGGTAAATTTTATCATGCCATTGCCCTTTTGAAACGGAAAAGTCCCGGCGATAAGGAGGAAGCCAGGGCACTCCTGGAACAGGTGATTGACCATGACCTGGAAGGCAAAAAGGAAGCGGAAAGCTGGCTTCAGCATTGGTAACCGTTACTAGTTCAAAATCTGTCAGAAAATAGATTGTGATTAAGAACTTGTCAGAAGCAATTAAAAAATTGCCGGAAGTCTTTTTTAATGACATAATAATTTTAAGTAAATTAGAGATGGAAACCAGCTGTGGATTCATAGGCTTTTTACTTCAATTACTTTTAGACCATTTTTAGTTTGCTTCCCAATTTGATAGAATAATTTTCAAATCTTTGTTTCCCTTTGGATCCCACTAATCGACAAACGAATAACCTGTTTTGTAGTACTGAAGTTCCATACCTTAATTTAGTCCCAACTCTCAGAATTTTTTTTCATTCCCTTACCCTTTTAAAACGAAACTGGTCTGGTGATTGACAAGATGCAAGGGTTTCGCCGGAGCGGATATTGTGAAAATACTTTAAAGGAGTAGTAACTGTAAAGGAAAGGCTGAAAAATATATAATTTATTTATTCACCATTAAAAATAAAAATTATGAAATGGGTAAAACGAAAAGGGCAAATTGACCCAAATATACCTCCGGATGAAAGGCGCCATTTTGAAGAAATTGACCTTAAATATGATGATTGTGATAACGGTCTTGAAGGTGAACTTCTGATTAAAGGTTATTATATATGGGAGATACATCAGTTAGATAAAAATTTTAAAAAAAAAGCACAAAGAAAATATGAAGCTTTTATCGGCGGGTTCCTTTATTATTATGAATTGGATCATGAAGAGCGGAAGATTTTTTTCGAATGGTGTGATAAAGGACAAAAAAATTATGTGAGAATTTTCATAAACAAGCCGGCATCAATTATTGCTGACCCGCCTAGACCACCCGCACCTCCACCTCCTGAATCTTCGGAATAACTAAATTCATTCTTTTATTTAGTTCGTACTCTTTAAATTTTAGTTGTTGCTCATAAAATCAACGATGGGTTAAGACTACTACTTAAACTGACGCAAGAAAAAAATTGCATTTATGTTTTATGCTATTTTAAAAAATTTCGCATCTAGGCGAATTTTCAAAAATTTTGGCTTGCACTCTGTCTTTTGAGACGCAACTTATCCGGTGATAGGCAAAGCACAAATTTTTGTAGGAATCAAACACCAGAATAATTAATAATAATCATTATAGAATGATGGAAAAATTTATAAAAATATTTTATAACAGTTAAAACTATAAACTATGAAATGGGTAAAATTGGTAGATGAAATGGATCCAAATATTTCGACAGCTGAAAGAAAGAAATTTTTTGAAACAATATCTTCTCCGAAATCCGGGTCCGGGAATAAGAATAATGACTTTAGCCTGGACCTGAAAGAAATGCTTGAAAAAAAAGGATTTGAAGAATGGATCACCTATCCGGCCACACAGTCCTTATCAAAAAAGGCGGCTAGAAAGTATGAAATTTTTTGCGGCGGATTTCTTTATTATCATGATGTTGAATTCAAATTGAAGCTGCAAGGGAAAAAATTTGAACATAAAATTTTCTTTGAATGGTTGCCAAAAGGAAGTGCAAAAAAAAACAGGGTTAGAGTTTATATAAATTCAACGCCTCCTGAATTTAATCCTAATCCACCACATCCGCCACCCCCGCCACCCCCAGAATCAAGCAATTGATAATTAGTGGTATTTATCAGGCATTACGAAATACCTGGAATTATTAATTAAAAATCGTCACACTTGACTTCTCATTGCAAACTCTCCTTTCCACAACAATCAGGATCGGGGAGTTTTTTTAGGAAACAAAATGGATCAACTACTGGCTGAGATATACAATAACTTTGAATTCGGTCAAAACTAAAACCATGCGAAAACAATTAATCGCATTGATATTTGCCGGATTGATTTTTTCGGGATCACTTTGGAGCCAGTGCCCGGACAGGAATGTATTATGGAGCAAGCTGATAAATTTAAAATCTTCAAAATTAACTCCCGCGGACCAACTGGCGGAATTGATGGCGATTGAGAAG
>JBGTNK010000278.1:0-2541 GCA_041743125.1 Chitinophagaceae bacterium | reverse complement strand
ATACACCATTCGGACCCTTTAACCGGGTGGGTAAAATATTGCAGCAGGATCCCAAAATAGCTACGGGGGCAGGTCATCATTCTGTTATTCATAATCCCAAAAAAGATCAATGGTATATCGTATATCATCGCCGGCCACTGACTGAAACCGATGGTAACGCAAGAGTAACCTGTATTGACCGGATGTATTTTGATGATAATGGATTTATAAAGCCGGTTAAGCTTACCAATGAAGGAGTGGAGAAGAAATTAATAAAATAATTTTCCCGGTTTACCACACCCTGATATAATAATTTTATCTGCTTCTCAGCCGAGTTTCACGTTTGATTTGCGCCTGGCTGTGGACCCGGCGTCAGCCGGAGACAGGTTTCGTCAAATCAATATCTGCCAGTTCAAGATTTCATTACAAGACAAAAACCTTCTTTTAACAGGCATCGGTTAATTATAAAATTTTTGCTTCGTAGCACGGCGAGTGCCACAGCCCAGCCGCATAAGGCCATCTGACACTTCGCCTGGGAAGTGGGGACACTCGGCAAGGAAGGAAAGCCCCTTGCTAATAGAAAAAGTAGAAAAAAGGCAATCAAGCTCAGTAATGTCAATGCGTTTGGCTCCAGATCTTATTTTAACCGGACAGCAATAGTCGCAGACTAACCACAACCGTTCAACTTTTTTTATTTAATGAAGACTAAAGAGAACAGGGGCTTTCTTTTATTTGCGGACACAAACGCAGGCGGAGGGAAATTACTCATCCTCGACTTTAATTATTTTGTTATCATACTTTCTAACTAATGAATCGAGAAACCTTGATTCATAATAATCCAAACACAATAGTGACAAATTTTTTGCATTTGAATCATTATCAATCGTGTTAATCCAGGCTACATAGTTTTTTATTGAAGTTTGTATAGAGTCCACTATATCTCTTGAATGAAGAACCAAATCAGTCGCAAGTAGATAATATGAACGATCGATAACCCTAAACAATGAATCGTGCTTCAATGATTCATAAAGACACCCACAATATGCCATTTGCTTCAAGAGGGTTTGAGCATATTTTTTTATATCAGATTTCTTTAACGAATCCACTCTTAAATTTTCATTTCTGACTATGTGCACTTCCGGCCTAAGAGTGTCTACTACAGTCTCATAATATTCTAATTTGCTGGAATCTATGGCAGCACTATTTTCATTATTCTTACTATTTCTTGGCCCGTTACCACATCCGACAACCAATAATGCTATAATGAAAAAAGAATAGCTTTTCATAATCAAAATTTAACTGTTAATATTGAAGAAACCATACTGCAAACATCTTAAAATTGTCATACTTAATATAACAACCACCACTGGTTCCCAAGTAACAACTGCTGCCATAATTTTCCTGTCCGTCTATGAGTGTGATGTGACCTGACGATCCTTTGTTTCTCAGACGAGTTTGCTCCGGATTTGTTCATGGGGCTTGGACTCGTCGGACATGCGTCCTCCGCCATAGTTCGTGTCTCACGAACCAGCTTCCTTAAAACACTTCCCACAAATCTTTCAAAAACAAAAAGTTCTTCTCATTCAGTTCATAATATCTGGCTGATGAATACTTATTATCACACGGTTCTTTAGCCAGTTGCCAGTGCTCTGCCCAAGGATTGTTATGAATGTATTTTAATTTTTGAAAAGCCACCTCCCGACTGTATAAGTGTATTGCCAATGAATCCCGCTGCCAGAATTCATGCTTTTTGTTCTCAGCATCTACCTTATACAAACCAAGTTTCCCTTCTTTCCGAAGCATTTTCCGGAACTCATGCGCCGTATATTTTAGAAATGAACCCTGAGCTGTTTCTTTACCATTCCGTTCATTTGTTTTCCATATTAAATGGATATGGTTGGTCGTAATAACAAAAGCATACACATCAATCTTTCCTTCTCTGCTTAAATATTCCAGAGAATTTATAACAACTTCTTTATACTTGTCCTGCAATAATAATTTCTGCCATTGATTAATTGCAGCTGTCCAGAAAAATACTTCACCGATTTCAATGTATGATTTTCGCTTATACTTAAAAATATCTTCGGCCATGTTTAAAGTTAATAATTCCGGTTCGTGAGCGAAACCGGGGCTTTCTTTTATTTGCGGACACGAACGCAGGCGGAGGGTATAATCATTTCCCGAACCACTGGTTCCGTCTTTAAAATCGCCAACCTTACCGTTTTCAGTAATGGGAGTAACTCTGTCAAATACTTTAAGAAGTTTGTTACTATTGGTATTGTAGGTATATAATAATGAGTCAATCGTAGGAGAGGTATTTAACTTCAACCCCTTTTGATTCATCGTTATGATATTTCCATTGGCATCAAAGGTTAAATTACTAACACTGAAATCAATCCCGGCCGTTTTATTAAAGATGGCTGAAATTCCGGTACCTGACACATACTGGTTAAAATCCGCAGCCGTCAGCCGGTTCACTGCATCGTAGGTGAAATCATATTTTCTTTTTTGCTGATCACCTTCACTCTTCCATATGGTGCCACTGATATTACCATTGTATTG
>JBGTNK010000277.1:0-13651 GCA_041743125.1 Chitinophagaceae bacterium | reverse complement strand
CCTCCATTCGTTATGTCGCTATACCCGCTATACAGCCCCCCCTGCAACTGGGAATAACGTATCACATCCCCTTTTGGATTCACCGTAAGGGTATCGTGATATTTCCCCGATAGCGAAGGAGAATAGTTAAAACCAAAAGTAGGTCTTACCACATGCCGGATAGCTTTTCCGTTTTTCAAATTAAATGTTCCGAAAAGGGCTGTATTAAAACTTAAAGAAAAAGATGTTTGCTGGTCTACAAAAAAACTCTTCTGAATGGTGGTATCCACTTTCTGGGTTGTGGGGTTCCACTTGCGAATATTTTTTTGAGCAAGCCAAACTTGTGAATAACTGATACCGGGTGATACCATGATAGCACCGCCAAAAATAGGTGGCAATGACAAGGTGATCGGCAAATTATGCTGTGCGCCCCATTGCAGGGTATCAAGCAGGTTTTGAAATCTAAATGCGGTATCATAAAAAGAAACCTGGTTCCTCAAACTACCATTATAAGCGATACCCAATTGCTCATACCATTTTTTGCTTCCAGAAAATTCTTTCTTTTGAAATGGATACAGTGTACTAACTGTAAATCCCATATCCGGCAAGCTAAGGTTCACCAGCCGGGTTTGGTTATTCTGGCTATGGTTGGCACTCACAGTCAGGTTATAGGGTTTATCAACCCATGTTTTTGAATAGGTGATGGATGAACCCAATTGATTTTGAAAATTCAATCGGGGATCGTTGGGAACATTTTCATTGTAGGTCGTGGAGCTGGCATTAACGTTTGCAGAAAAATTGGTTCCTGGTCGGGCTTTGCTGTCGGCGGCATGAGTCCAGTAAAGCGAATAACTATTGTTGGAATAAAAATCAGGATCACCTTTAAAATTCCTTTTAGTTTTTTGTAATCCAAAATTTAAAGTACCGCTATAGTGATAGCGTTTACGGTATGTAGGATTTACATTGGCTCTCCAACCGCCATAGGAATAAATATCACCATAGAATTTAGTATCCCAGTGCTGGTTAAAAACTTTATAATAACCCAGGCCCGTGAGGCCCAAACCAAATTGCTCATTGGTCTCAAATTGTGGTGGTAATAATCCTGACTTGCGGCCCTGGCTCAGGGGATAAAATCCAAACGGCAAATAAACGGGTACAGGCACACCTTCAAATTCAGGATGGGCCGGTCCGGAAACAGCCAGTTTTTTATTGATCACTTTTAACTGGTTTGCCCGAAAACCAAAATGAGGTTCATCGAGGTTGCAGGTAGTAAAGAATCCTCTTTTAACAAATGTAACATTGGCATCTACTTTTTTTACCACTTCACCATGTACAAACATTTCTCCCGACTGGGTAATGGTATTTTTTGTCAGCCCCTTTTGTGTTTTAAAATTATAAACGATCGTATCGCTTGTAAACTCGCTGTCGCCTTGCTTAAAAATGGCGTCCTCCGTCACCATACCTGTACTATCCTTGCTATTAAGGGCCGTCAATAATTGCGTTTGTTGATCAAGGCCCACCTGCGGAGCGGTCAATACAATATCCTGGTATTCCGTTTTTGTTTTGCCATATAGCAATATTTTCTTCGATTTTATCAATACCACTACAGAGTCCTCCGCATAATATTGTAATGGTGCCTCTAACGTGTCCTTAGAAAGTTTCAGGGAGAAGGTATCTATAATTTGAACGGTAGTATCGTTTCCCGGAATGGTATCATAAATTGTATCCGGTAACGTATCCCGTTGCGCCCGAATTGTATCAGAAGTTTTTGTTAAAAGACTGTCAAAATCTTTCCCCGGGGTACGCTGGCCTGCTGCCAGCGTCGTTACAAAGGAAAGAATAACTGCAACCAATGGTCGGATAAAAAAATAAATTAAACTAAATTTGCGCAACCCGTTCATAGTGTGGTGACAAATGTAAATCTTTCATAACTAAACATATTGTGAAGATTAGGAAATAACCCATTAATAAAATATGAAGATCTAATTATGAAACGAATCCTTTTAATTTCAATTCCCGTTTGTATTTCAATTCTTTTATTTTCTTTTAGTGGAAAAAATCAGGCACAATCACGGCCTTCTCTTATCAAGACATTAATAATAGATCCGGGGCATGGTGGTATTGACCCGGGAGCAAGAGGCAGTTTCTCATCTGAAGCAGAGGTAAGTCTTGCCGTATCCTTAAAATTTGGCAAAGCACTGGAGAAAGAATATCCTGACCTGAAAGTGATTTTCACCCGCACAGATGATGTCATGCCAGGCAATAAAAGAACAAAAGATGAAGGGTTAAAATATCGTGCTAACCTGGCCAATGAATCTCATGGAGATCTTTTTATTGCTATACACTGTAATTCCGCACCCGACATCAGGCATAAAACGTTTACAGGAAATAAAACAGTAACATATTATACCGGCAAAGGGAAAAAAAGAAGAAAAATAAGTAAGAAGGTCCCACAATACAGGTATTGGAGTTCTCCTAACCCAGCACATGGTACCGAAACCTATATTTGGGCTGTTGGAAAAAATGATGCTAAAGTAGGCGCAGTCAATAAAAATTCTGAGGACTACGGTGAAATGGATTCCACGTCCACATTAACGCTTCCCGATCCATCAGACCCAACGGAAAGAGCCCGGATGCTTATTTATGCTCAGAACTTTTTTAAGAAAAGTCTTCAACTGGCTGATTACGTAGAGAAGGAATTTACGGCCAGTGGTCGATTCAGCAGGGGTGTAAAACAAAGAAATCACACGGGAATCTGGGTACTGCAGGCAACTGGTATGCCCAGTATCCTGGTAGAGTTGGGCTTCCTAAGCCATGACGAAGATGAAAAATATCTGAATAGTGAAAGAGGCCAGGAAGAAATGGTAGAAGACCTTGTAACCGCCTTTAGAAATTACAAGCAAAAAATAGAATCCAAATCTTTTCAAACCGGAGCCGGTCAAAAAGGTTTTTGATCGCAGTCTTTTGGATGTCCCTGGTAAATAGATAAAATGAATTATTTAAACTTATAGACCAAAAAAAGAGGTAATCAGGTTAGCCTCCGGAGGCAGGAAGGAATGATGTAAAATCATTCCTTTTTTTTATTCAGAAAATACTCCCGGCAGGCGTTTGAGAATAATTGGTTAATTTGGCGGCTTGAAAACTAAACCGGATTTATGAAGATTAAAAACGAAGTTAAAGTAGGGATATTAACAATAGTTGCTTTAGCCTTACTTGTTGTAGGGTTTAATTTTTTGAAGGGTAAAGATTTTTTTAACAGCAATCCAAAAGTATACGCCATCTTTAATAAATTAGGATCGCTGGCCAAATCAAATGAAGTCAAGATCAATGGACTTACTGTAGGAACCGTTTATGATATGGAAGAAGTGGACAAGAACGTAAGTGGCATTAAAGTAACCATCACCCTTACCCGCGATGTGAATATACCTTCAAATTCCGTGGCATTTATTACCGCTCCCCTGGGAGGCCTGGGCTCTGCAACCATCATTATTGAAAAAGGAGACGCTGCCACTTATTTAAAAGACGGCGATATATTAGAGACAAGGATTGATGAAGGACTTTTTGGCGGACTTACTTCTGAAGTAGCCCCTACCCTTTCAAAAATAAGAACCGCACTTGACTCACTGAATAAGGTTTTCAGCAATATCAACACTCTTTTTGATGCAGGAGCAAAAAATAATCTGCAGCAAACCATAGCTAATATGACCCTCGTCAGTCATTCATTGAATAAATTATTAGATTCGGAGAATGGAGCATTGTCTGCCTCACTGAAGAATGTAAGTGCTATCACTGCCAATCTTAAAAATAACAATGACAGCATCACGGCCATTGTAAGCAATACCAAACAGTTTACAGAAAAATTATCAAATCTCAGGTTGCAGCAAAGTATGGACACTTTGCAATCTGCCATTTCCCTGATGAAAACGACAGTCAGTAAAATTGCCAGTAAAGACGGAACACTGGGGGCACTGATCAACGACAGGCAATTGTATAATAAATTGAATGACGCCGTACTTAGTGCTGAGATCCTCATGGATGATCTTCGCAAAAATCCAAAACGCTACGTTAATTTGTCCATATTTGGAGGGAAAGATAAAAAGGGGCCGATAACTTCGCCTGCGAAAAAAGAACCAGTTCCCCGGTAAGAGATAATGAATTACCTTAAAAATTTCTTATTTGTTTTATTTACGATTTTGCTTTCCGGCAATTATCAATTATATGCACAGGCCGGCAGACCAGTTACTACTGATACTACGAGAAAGGTTTATATTCTCAGCAATACCAGGAATCTCACCTTTCAGACCCTGGATGACAGCACCAAACTTACCATAGTAACAGGGGATGTAAAATTGAGACAGGGTACAGCCCTTTTTTATTGTGATAGTTGTGTGATCAACGCCAGGACAGATATTTTTGAAGCCTGGGGAAAAGTGCACATCAATGATTCCGATACAGCACATATCTACGCTAACCACCTGCGCTACCTGATGAGTAAAAGACTGGCCTATCTTGATGGCAATGTAAAACTCACCGATGGCAAAGCCACATTAACCACACCTGACCTGGATTATGATATGGAAACCAATATTGGCACGTATAAAAATGGCGGAACGGTGGTCAACAAGAAATCGGTTTTAACCAGCCAGGAAGGATATTATTATGCTGACTTAAAAGATGTTTATTTTAAACAAAGAGTAAAGTTGAAGGATCCCGCATATAATATTGATACAGACTCCTTGTTATATAACACCGCTACACAAACCACGAGATTTATTTCACAAACTATCATCAAGGATAGTAGCGGCAGGATCATCAAAACAAAAGATGGATTTTATAACCAGCAAACCGGTAAAGCCCAGTTTGGTCAACGACCTGAAATTATTGATGGCAAAACTACCATACGGGCCAACCGCGTTGCGTTTGATGACAGCACAGGAATTTACCAGGCGGAAGGAAATGCTATCATCATTGATACTGCCCAGGGCACCACAATTATTGGTGGCCTTATTTATCAAAACAGAAAAAGCGAAGCCATCCTGGCTACCAACAAGCCACTAATGATCATCCGGCAGGAAAATGATTCCATTTATATAACGGCTGATACACTATTTTCTGCCCGGCTTACGGACAAGTTTGGGATCAATGCACTGCTGCCTGATTCATTAAAGGAAAAAAAGGAAGTGGTTGCCATTGAAAAGGATAGCACTGGAATAACAACCGACAGCCTTTCGGCATCGACGTTCGCCGGAAAGTTGGAAAAAGTAAATCCTGTCTTCTCAGATTCTGTTAAAAGAGTTGAACTAGCGGCCATTCCTCCTAAAGACAGCCTGCAAATTACAAAGAAGGAGAACGTTCTGGGGCCCCAATTAAATGACCAACCGAAGAGCAAAAATGAGGTGGCGAAAAAGGATTCTGCTAACAAAGATGTTGCTATCAATGAAAAGGACAGCACCAACAGGTATTTTGAGGCCTACAGGAATGTGAGAATTTTTTCTGACTCCTTACAAGCAGTTGGTGATAGTATGTTTTATTCATTTAAAGATTCCATCTTTCGTTTGTACCAGGATCCTGTGGTATGGGCGCAAAACAGCCAGATCACAGGTGATACCATCTTACTGCGCACTAAGAATAAAAAAGCTGATAAAGTGGAAGCCTTTGAAAACAGTTTCCTGGTAAACCGGGTAGAAGACAATGTATATAACCAGATAAAATCAATGCGGATGGATGGTTGGTTTGTCAATGGTGCCATTGATTCAGCAAGAGCAAATGCTTTTGCCGAGTGTATTTATTTTATACAGGATGAGGATAGTGCTTATACCGGTATCAACCAGTCGCAAAGTGATATCATTGATATTTATTTTGAGAATAAGGAATTGGAAAAAGTTGTTTTCCGCAGTGCTGTTACCGGTACCTTATGGCCTATCAGTCAAAAAAGTCCGCAGGAAATGCAATTGCCTGGCTTCCAATGGTTGGAAGAACGAAGGCCTAAAACAAAATATGAAATGTATGAATAGTGAAAGTATTTCATTAGGTTAATGGGTTTAAAAGTGCCTTGAAATTTACTCTTTCCAATTTTACTTTTTTGGTATGGAAGTCTTTATTCGCCAGTTTCAAAATTTTCTTTTCCCCTTTTTTCCTTCAGTGTTATTCTTAACCATATAAGGCCGGTAATACAGGCGAGCACCGATGCTACTAATACGGCAATCTTTGATGCCTGGATCATTCCCCCATCTTTAAATGCCAGGTTCGAAATAAAGATGGACATGGTAAATCCAATACCTGCTAATATTCCTGCGCCAAAAAGATGTTTCCATGAAACACCAGCCGGCAGGCTTCCCCATTTCAATTTGATCAGAATAATACTAAACAAAAGGATACCAAGCGGCTTTCCGATTAATAAACCCAGTATGATACCAAGACTGTTGCCGGATGATAATTCATTTACCCAACCTTCTGAAAGAATCAATCCGGTATTAGCGAGTGCAAAAACGGGAAGTATGAAAAATGCCACTGGCTTGTGCAGAATATGCTGGAGCAGGTGCGAAGGTGCATTTCCGTCGGTAGTTTTAAATGGAATTGTGAAAGCTAAAAGCACCCCGGTTATAGTTGCATGCACTCCGGATTTCAGCATGCAATACCACATGATCACGCCCGGTATAAGATAGGAAAAGAGATTATTGACTTTTAGTTTCCTTATTACCAATAAGCCTGCAAATATTCCCAACGCTGATAGCAGGTAAATCCATGACAGGCCATCATTGTAAAATATGGCGATAACAATAATAGCTCCCAAGTCGTCAATGATGGCCAGGGCAGTCAAAAATATTTTTAATGAAAACGGAACCCGGCTTCCCAGTAAAGCAAGCATACCTAAAGCAAATGCAATATCCGTCGCCATCGGAATACCCAGGCCAGGCTGCGCCATAGTGCCATTATTAAAGATAAAATGAATAGCCGCGGGAATCAATAAACCACCCATTGCAGCTGCTATCGGCAAAGAGGCTACTTTCAAATCCCGTAATTCCCCGGCATATAATTCTCTTTCGATTTCAAGACCCACTAATAAAAAGAAAATGGTCATTAAACCGTCATTGATCCAATGCTCAATAGAATAGTTAAGACCGACGGAAGCAAATGATAGATCTGCATAGCGGTGCCAGAAATCAATATAAGAATTACCCCATTGACTATTGGCAATAATCAAAGACAAAATGGTGCAAAAAAGCAGGATCACTCCCCCGGCCTTTTCACTATCTATAAATTCTTTAAACAGCTTTGTAATTTTCAATGGCTAATTTTACAGCTCACGAAAATAATGCTTCTTGCAAAGAGGGTTTCAACTTTCTGAATTGTCTTATTGTATATAAAAAATAACTTTTACATTTCCTTTAGACTTCAATGGCACTATTTTTCGTTAAGTAAATACAAAATAAATCACCATGAAAAAAACAATCTCCGCTTCCCTTGTTCTTGCAGCTCTTGCTTTTACCATTTCAGCATCGGCCCAATCGTATAAAACCGGAATTGGTGTAAGACTTAGCAGCGCACCGGCCATGGTCAACAATTCTATCTCTCTAAAACATTTCATGAATGAAAAGGCGGCTGTGGAAGTTTTGTTTTCGTTTGGCGACCCCCTTTCCATTGGTGCACTTTATGAAGTACATAAACCATTTAGCTCCGAAGGACTGCAATGGTTTTATGGAGGAGGTGGCTATCTGGGTTTTGTAAAATCATGGAATCCCGCCAAAAACAAGAATGAGACAGATGTAAACATTGGAGCGCAGGGAGTGGTAGGCCTCGATTATAAATTTGTAAATCTTCCTCTAAACCTTTCTCTCGACTGGAAACCGGAACTTAACCTGGTTAGCAATATTAACTTTGAACCTGCTGCAGTTGGTTTTACAGCCAGGTTTACGTTTTAAATATTCAATTATCAAAAAATTATTATCAGAGGCTGTCCATTGGGCAGCTTTTTCTTTTAAGATAACTGCCTATTTTTTGATGCATTCAATATAAACGAAGAAAAGAAGCTTTATACGGCTACCTCGCTCATACTTCGTCAATACTGTGCACTCTGAAAAAGTTTATGGCTATATTTGCCCTGTTGAAAAAAATGACTGCTATATCATTTCTGCTGATTTTTCTCTGTGCAAATACAGAATTAGGACAGCTCTTGAAATTACCTGTTTTAATCCATCATTATGCTGATCACCACGATGATGATGATTCAACCTCGTTTGCCGACTTTTTACAAAAACATTACAGCGAAGAAAAATCTCATCCATCCGAAAATAATGAGCACGAAAAACTTCCATTCAAATCCCAGGATTTAGGATTTTCTCAGACAACCCTGGTTTATCAATCGCCTCAAGGATTTGAATTTCACACAAACAAACCCCTGGCTACTCAACCAACACTTATTTTTTCTACTGCCTTTCATAGTTCTCCGCACCTGTCCAGGATCTGGCAACCGCCAAAATCCTGTTAATCGCTTCTTTTTATTGTAGTACAAACCGTTTTCGGTTTTGCAGCTGAAGTGATTGCTATACCAGCATTTTTCAGCGCAGGATGTTTAATGATTAACAAGATAAAAATATGCTCAACAAAATAATTGAGTTTTCCATAAAACAAAAACTCATCATCGGTCTTTTTACAATTGGCCTGATTGGTTATGGCAGTTACCAGGTTACCAAATTGCCTATTGATGCTGTACCTGATATTACGGACAACCAGGTTCAGGTAATTACAGCTGCTCCGGCTTTGGCTGCACCCGAAATAGAACGACTGATAACATTTCCCATTGAACAGGTAAATAACAATATTCCCGGTTTAAAAGAAATAAGAAGTTTTTCACGATTCGGTTTGTCTGTCGTCACTATAGTTTTTGATGATGCAACCGATGTGTACTGGGCAAGGCAACAGGTAACAGAGCGATTGCAAAAAGCGCAGGAGCAAATACCGAAGGGGTTTGGAACACCGGAATTAGCACCAGTTACCACAGGGTTGGGCGAAATTTATCAATATACAGTAAGAACAAAAAAGGGCTACGAAAATAAATATAGTGCCATGGAATTGCGTACCATCCAGGACTGGATTGTACGAAGACAATTGTTGGGCGTCGCGGGAGTTGCAGAAGTGAGCAGCTTTGGTGGTTATGTTAAGCAATATGAAGTTGCAGTTGATCCATCGAAACTGATGGCAAATAATATTACCATTAATGATGTCTTTGCATCTCTTGAAAATAATAATCAAAATACAGGCGGGGCCTACATAGAAAAAGGTCCAACCGTTTTATTCATCCGCAGTGAAGGTTTGGTTGGTTCCTTTGAAGACATTGAAAATATTGTGGTAAAAAACCTTTCCAACGGAACACCGCTTTTGGTTCGTAATGTGGCCGATGTCAGACTGGGTAGTGCCACCCGGTACGGGGCTATGACATACAACGGTATGGAAGAAGTATCCGGTGCTGTTGTTATGATGCTGAAAGGCGCTAATAGCAATGAAGTTATTGAGAATATTAAAGAACGGATAACAGCAATTCAAAAAACATTGCCTGAAGGTGTACTGATTGACCCTTTCCTGGACCGTACCAAAATGGTAAACAATTCTATCAGCACAGTGAGCAAAAATTTACTGGAAGGGGCGTTGATAGTAATATTTGTACTGGTGCTGTTCTTAGGAAATTTCCGGGCAGGTTTTTTGGTTGCATCTGTCATTCCACTATCCTTGCTGTTTGCCATAATTATGATGAACATATTTGGTGTCAGTGGCAACCTGATGAGCCTGGGTGCGTTGGATTTTGGGTT
This sequence comes from Chitinophagaceae bacterium, assembly GCA_041743125.1. GTDB lineage: Bacteria > Bacteroidota > Bacteroidia > Chitinophagales > Chitinophagaceae > Terrimonas_B. The sequence continues at coordinate 3,866 of JBGTNK010000277.1, read as the reverse complement.
AATTGTAGATGGCGCTGTGATTGTAGTTGAAGCCGTGATGCACCAGTTAACCCACAGCAAAAAATTCAACAGCATCAATAAACTTTCTCAAACAGATATGGATAGGGAGGTCAAATATTCGGCCAGCCGAATGATGAACAGCGCCGTGTTCGGGCAAATTATAATACTTATTGTTTATTTACCCATTTTCACTTTACAGGGCATTGAAGGAAAAATGTTTAAGCCAATGGCCCAAACGGTTGCTTTTGCTTTGTTAGGCGCATTCATTTTATCACTTACCTACATTCCCATGATGAGTGCTTTGTTTCTGAGTAAGAAAATATCGCACAAGAAAACTTTTTCGGATAAAATGATGGAGCGAATTGAAAGAATTTACCAACGAACATTGGAAAAAGCTTTACAAATTCCTAAAATAATTATAGGTTCCGTTGTGGCATTATTTACTGTAGCCCTTTTTATTTTATTTCAATTAGGTGGAGAATTTATACCTGCCCTGCCCGAAGGCGATTATGCAGTTGAAACAAGGGTATTGCCGGGCAGCAGTTTGAAAACTTCTATTGACGCAGTTTCAAAGGCTTCAAGAATAATTTTAGAAAAATTTCCTGAAGTGGAAAAGGTAGTTGGCAAAACAGGCAGCAGCGAAATACCCACCGACCCCATGCCCATTGATGCCTCGGACCTGATGATCATTTTAAAAGACAGAAGCCAGTGGACATCTGCAAAAACTTATGAAGAATTAGAATCAAAAATGAGCAAGGAACTGGAAGCCATACCGGGAGTAACTTTTGGATTTCAATACCCGGTTGCCATGCGGTTTAATGAATTAATGTCGGGAGCAAGACAGGATGTTGTGTGTAAAATATTTGGAGAAGATTTAGATACACTGGCACTATATGCAAAAAAATTAGGCGACATCTGTTATAAGGTAAAAGGTAGCAGCGGCCTGTATATTGAAGCTGTAACAGGTATGCCGCAAATTGTTATTCAATACAACCGGGCTACCATAGCACAATATGGGCTAAACATCAGCGACATAAATAGAGTAGTGAATGCCGCTTTTGCGGGGCAGAGCAGTGGCATGGTGTACGAAGGAGAAAAAAGATTTGAACTGGTAGTACGATTGAGTGGCGAAAAAAGAAAGGACCTGGCTGATGTCCAAAATCTTTTGATCGCTACTCCAAATGGAACACAAATTCCTTTAAATGCAGTTGCAGAAGTTGAAATAATTGAAGGCCCCAACCAGATACAAAGGGAAAATGCCCAGCGAAGAATAATAGTTGGCTTCAATGTGCGTGGCCGCGATATACAGAGCATGGTAAAGGAATTGCAAGGCAAAGCAGAGCAGCAAATGAAATTACCACCGGGCTATTACATAACCTACGGCGGCGCTTTTGAAAACCTGGTAGCTGCAAAAAAAAGGCTGAGCATTGCCGTACCTGTTTCCTTACTGCTCATTTTCCTGATGTTGTATTTTGCATTTACTTCAGTAAAACAGGGATTGCTTATTTATTCAGCTATTCCGCTTTCCGCTATTGGCGGTATCATAGCTCTAGCCATTCGTGGCATCCCATTCAGCATTTCAGCAGGTATTGGTTTTATAGCATTATTTGGAGTAGCGGTTTTAAACGGTATTGTATTGGTTGCAGAATTTAACCGGTTAAAAAAAGATGGCGCTAATGATTTGAAACTTATCGTTACCCAGGGAACGAAAATTCGCCTGCGGCCGGTATTAATGACGGCATTTGTTGCATCATTGGGTTTTTTACCGATGGCTTTAAGTCATGGTGAAGGTGCTGAAGTACAAAGACCATTAGCTACAGTAGTAATAGGCGGTTTGCTGGTAGCCACTTTCCTTACGCTATTTGTTTTACCCATATTATACATCATGTTTGAAAAATTGGAGAAGAAGAATGAGGAATAGGCAAGAGGCAACGGGCAATTAATATTTAAATCATATCAATATGTCTGCAAATAACTTTAAAGAAACGATAGTTTATAAAAAGGCATTTGAACTCGCTATGGAAATATTTGAGGTAAGTAAGTTATTTCCAAAAGAAGAAAAGTATTCCTTACAGACCAGGAACGAAGATCATCAAGAAGCATATGCGCAAACCTGGCTGAAGCATACAGAAAAAAAGATAAACAGCACATTTTATTTCGAAACTTACCGATTGCGATACTAAAAATTCTGAAACAGGTGTGTGGATAGACTTCGCTCTGACCTGTATGTATATCGACAAGGACCAGAGAAATACACTGATTTCAAAATATGAAGAAGTGGGAAAGCTGTTACATCACATGATTAATAACCCCGAAAAATACTAGCAATGGAAAATAAGATTTATAATAACTGTGCGGTAGACAAGATACCAAGGGCAATGGCCAATGGACTTTTGGGTGTAGCTTATTGCATATTGCTGATTGCCTATTGCCCAAATATTGAGGCACAAACCACCATCAACTTAAAAGCCGCCATCGACACGGCATTAAAAAATAACCTCTCTGTAAAAAATGAAAGGCTCAGAACGGAATATCAGCAGAAATTAATCAGGACGGCAAAAATCATCCCGCCTGCCAATGTATTTGGTGAAGTCGGGCAAATCAATAGTCCCTATGTTGATAGCAAATTTGGCCTTTCACAAACTATTAGTTTTCCAAAAGTATATGCCGGTCAAAAATCGTTGCTGACCGAAGAATGGAAAAGCAGCGTTTTAAATGTTGCCGTTAAAGAAGCCGTATTGAAAAAACAGGTGGAGCAGGTTTATTATAACCTGTTGTATTTGCAGGAGAAGAAAATGCTACTACAGAAAACTGACAGCCTGTTCGCAGAGTTTTTAAGGAGGGCCACTTTACGTTTTGATAAAGGGGAAAGTAATATTCTGGAAAAAACTACCGCCGAAAACCAACGGGGACAAATAGGCTTACAGCTTTCCCAATTAGAACGGGATATGGAACTGGCGCAAATACAATTTCAGCTTTTACTTAATACCATTACTGTTTTTATGCCCGGTGGAAAAGAATTTAGAAACAATGTTATTGCCCCTAAAGATACTTCTGACTTGCCATTACATCCTGCTATGCAATATTTAATACAACAACAACAAATAGCCACAGCGGCAACGCAGGTTGAAAAATCAAAGTTACTTCCCGATATTACGTTCGGATATAATCTGATGAGCATACAAGGCCCGGCGGCAAATAATAAATCATACAACAGCGTTCCCCAATTTCATGCAGTGCAAATTGGTTTCGGCATACCCATTTTTAACAAGGGCCAAAAGGAAAGGATCAATGCAGCAAAAGTAAATGAAACAATTATAGCCAATGAGTACGAAGTAAACTTAAAAAACTTTGAAACTGCTTATAAAATTGCAATTGCTCAATACCAAAAGTATTCAGAAGAGATACAATATTTTGAAGCCACCGCCTTAAAGAATGCTGACATGGTTACCTCTACAGCCAATAAACAATTTTTAGGAGGGGATATTAACTACTTAGAATGGGTGCTATTGGTTAACCAGGCAGTAAATATTCAAAGTGAATATATTGAAGCCGTAAGAAACAGGAACAGCACCCTGACAGAAATCAATTCATTTATCAATAACTAACTTAGACAAAATGCGACAAATACTCTTCTTTATGCATTTCGCCTTGCTGCTTACATCTTGTGGAAGCAGCAAAACAGAAGAATCCAAATCAGAAACGGAGGAAAACCAAAATATGGTTGTTCTTTCAGAAGCACAACTCAAAAATGCAGGTATCCAAACCAGCAAATTGGAAGAACAATCCATTTCATCTGTGTTAAAAGTAAATGGCAAAATTGATGTGCCGCCCCAAAACATGGTTTCTATCAGCGTACCATTGGG
>JBGTNK010000276.1:0-2848 GCA_041743125.1 Chitinophagaceae bacterium | reverse complement strand
AGTCGGTTTTTCCGAACAAGTATTTGAGGTTTCACCGCTCGATGAGTTGGCAAAACTTGAATTAGCCCCCCCTTCCCAGGTTAGTTCTTCACCGAATTACATTAAGAACTTCACAACTACAATTAGAGGAGACAATATCCAACAATTACTTTCATTTACTAAATCTATTGAAAAGAACTTCCAGAAAGACGTTTTTGAAACCGAAAATGAACATAATATTCGGATTCTTAAATATGCGAATACTTTAAAATTTAACAACCACTCATTTAAAGATACAACCTTAATTTTTTCAACAAAATATCGGTATAATGCGGAGACAGAAATATTTTCTTACTTTTTGTCCAGTGATTATTTAGAGGGAGTGTTTGTTAAGTTAGTGAGAAAGAGTGAATACTTGTCTGGATACTTAAGCGAATTTATTAGTTTAGACTTCAAGATGCCACGACAAAAAGCAAAACTAGTAGCTGAAAATTTAAGAATAGCAGTCATAGGTTTTCCTGTTGGAGGCAGTTTTTCACGAAGATTTTCACAATTAGAATTTGTTCCCCTACAGGTTGCATTATTCGATAAAAAAACAGGTGAAGTCTATATAGAGAAGCGATTGGCTTGGGGAAACACAATAGCAGCATTGAATAGTGGTGAAATAATCGTTAAAGCAAAATACGGAGACACAGTTAAAACTCTAGCCGAACGGCACAGTGCAAATCCAGTACAAGTAGCAAAGTATAACGGATTGTTACCATCCTCAAAACTTGTTGAAGGACACGAGATAAAAATCCCTAAATAAAATACAAGTGTGAAAGGGCTTTTTAATTTATACTCTCGAAATTCTTTATTATTTTATAAGCTTACTTAGTTTGGATTTTAGGGATAAATTCTATGAAGGAATATCAACGGCAGTGTTTAGCGTGTGGGAAAGTTTGGCATTCTCTAGTTTCAAGGGAAGAGCATATTATTAAGATTAACGAATTAAATTCTGGGATGGCTTGCGGCTCAGCACTCCAAGCGTGTGGGACGTGTGGGATGACTGGAACAAATGATCAACTTAGTGCGCAACGCAATATTGACGCAAACACCAATGAATTGACGAGACTGCGTAGCTGTCCTCAATGCGGTTCAGCAAATTTTAATGAGAGGATAATTGATTATGCCGAACAACAGAAACAAATTAACCCTTAAGCCAATAGTATGGTTGATACGAAGTGTTTGGCAAAAGAGGTTAAGTAAGAGATATTCAAAAAGGACAAATTCTTGTTGTCGTTTTTACCCGACTTGCTCTGAATATTCGGCGGTAGCTTTTGAGAAACATGGTATTTTCAAGGGTTTTAAACTGACTTTGGGTAGAATAAGGAGATGCACTCTGACTAATACAGATACTTGTTTTGATTTTCCATAATCTATTAGGATCAGAATTTGATCTTGTAAAGTGTCATATCCGATGAATTAATGTAAGGGCTTCTCATTTTTTATTTTTAATCAGCTTATTTTTACCAAATCCCCCTTTTTTGAAATTATTTAAATCCGGTAGGTTGGTATGAACCAATATAAAAACTACTTTTATAGCATTTTTTACCTGTATTTTGGCAAATAAATTCTTTCTTTTGAATTTCAACTGGAATGTTTTCAATTACCCATTTTGAAGAATTTCCCTCCTGTAAAATATTCCTCAAATCATCTGGTGGTTCTTTCTTAAATACTTTTTTGAATAGAGCTAAACTTGCATCTTTGAATAATAATCGAGCTTCTTTATCAAATTTTATATCACTAATAAAAAGGTCGAGTGTCAATCGAGTAGCAATTTTGGAGTTGCCTTCTACATAATATTTTACACTATTAATCTCAGCTAAATTTGAAACGGGAAAGTTCACGAAATTACTATCACAAAAAACTTCTCCAGCCGTATAAAATTTGTTTCGCTTTGAAGCGGACGAAGGCTCAAGACCCGGAATATCCTGCAAAAAATAACATGCCTCGTTTGGAGACCAACTTATATCTTTGGCTGAATTATCAGTTGTTTGATTAATTTGACAACTAGATAAAACGAATAAGGTAAGACTTAAAATAATAGTTACAATAAAAAGTTTATCTCTCATAAGTGCTTTCCAGATACCGCATAAATAGATTTAGGTTGAATGACAAGATTCTACCACTATTGAGTAAAAATGGAAGAGTTTTTAACGAAAGTCATAATTCGGGTTATTGATGAAATTTGATTGATTATTCACTGCCCATGGGCAGTAATGTTAAATAATTTCGACACTTGAAAAACGCTTGTTACATATTAATTCTAAGGTGAAACAAGAAAACCTCTTATTTATTAGCCTCTAGTATTAGGTTTATCATTGAAAACAATTGACTTAATAGGTTGGTTAAATTGACTTTTTTGCGTATTTGCTAAATTTGTTGAAATTCTTGATATGTCTTGCTTTAGCCTCGGACGCTTGGACGTTTATTTTCAATGATTTAGCTTTTCCAAAACTAACATCATTGGCTATTAAATTCAATAGTTTTATATGTTTTTACACAATTAAGTTAAAACACTCAATCCGTGTTTATAAATAAAGATTTTATTTTGCCAATTTTGAAACGCACGTTCATTTTCAGGGTAATATGCAATTAATGGTTTATGAATTAAAATGAATTTTATTCTAGGTTTGGAATTAATACAAACTAGCTCTATATTGCATTTTAAAGCGATTTAACCTTATTTTATGATTAAACACGACCCACTTTATCAATCCTCCGAATCTAACGGCTTTAATTAATAAAATAAATTGTTGTAAGTTGTATAGTGGGGGAGCGTTTAAATCTATGCTCAAGACTATCAAGATCATAACCTAAAAATGAA
>JBGTNK010000275.1:0-2121 GCA_041743125.1 Chitinophagaceae bacterium | reverse complement strand
AAATGAAAAGAAAACCGTTCAGCATTTGATCAGCAAGGTTAAAAAAGGAGGAGCAGGAGTATGGGGAAATTCTGTAATGAATCCTCATCCTGATCTTAATGAAATAGAAATAAAAACTATGGTGGATTATATTCTTTCCCTGAGACCTAAAGAAAAAGTAGAAAATAATTTGGAATCTGCTGATAAAAAAGCAACCATTGCTAAATACACAAAGCCAGGTTTTGGAGCAGCACTTGATGGAGTTCATCCAAGCTATCATCTTCATACTATCCATAAGCAAAATTTTCAACCCCGCGTTGGCGGTTTAGCATTTCTCCCCGATGGACGTTTATTGGTAACTACCTGGGATTCGGTAGGAGGAGTTTATCTGCTTGACGGAGTTCAGACCGGGGATACCAATAAAATAACAGTAAAGCGCATTGCATCAGGGCTTGCGGAACCATTAGGTATTGCAGTAGTAAACGGAGAAATATTTGTTTTACAGAAACAGGAATTAACCAGGCTGATAGACCTGGACGGTGATGAAATTATTGATGAGTATGAGGCAGTCTGCAATAGTTGGGGAGTCAGCGGAGATTTTCATGAATTTTCATTTGGTCTTTTGTATAAGGATGGTCATTTTTATGCAACTCTTTCACTGGCCATGCGGCTGATCTCGGGTGAAAAACAAAAACCGGATCGTGGCAAAACTATTAAGATCAGCATGGATGGTAGTTATGAATGGATTAATTATGGTTTGCGTACACCAAACGGGATTGGCTTTGGCGTAGATGAGGAAATATTCGTCTCGGAAAACCAGGGAGAATGGATTCCGGGAAATAAACTGATACATGTTAAAAAAGGAGACTATCATGGAATGCCCTGGGGGCTTCCGGATCCGTTGTCTGCACCGGCAACCACTCCCCCGGCTATTTGGTTGCCCGAAGATGAAATAGCAAATTCTCCTTCCCAACCTATCTTGATGCAGGATGGACCTTATAAAGGACAAATGCTTCATGGCGATGTAACACATGGAGGTATTAAACGTGATTTCCTGGAAAAAATAAATGGTGAATACCAGGGTGCGGTATTTCGTTTCTCGCAGGGGTTGGAAGCCGGTGTGAATCGTCTTTGCTGGGGTCCTGATGGTGCACTGTATGTTGGAGGAATAGGAATGGTGGGTGGCTGGAGCTGGAAAGAAAAACAATACGGTCTTCAGCGAATGAAATACAATGGAAAGTCAACATTTGAAATGCTGGCAATTCGTGCTAAACCGCTGGGTTTTGAAATAGAATTTACTGAACCGGTAAAAGCCGGAGAAGAAATAAAAGCCGCTGATTTTTTCGTACAGCAATGGTGGTATCTTCCTACTGAAGATTATGGTGGGCCAAAAAGGGATTTGGAAAAATTGAAAGTTAGCAGTGTTAGCATATCAAAAGATAGAACCCGGGTTTATTTAGAAATCCCTGGATTAAAGAATGAACATGTTATTTATTTCCGCATACCAGAAAATCTCCAAAGTGCAAGCGGCCAATCTCTATGGTCATCAGAAGCCTGGTACACTTTAAATAATATTCCTGAATAACATACTTATACCATGAACAATCAGCAAGACAGAAACAAAAAGATAACCCGAAGAAAATTTGTTAATTATACAGGGACATTAGTGGCTTTGGGTATGGCAGGATTAACATCCAATTCTAAGTATCCGGTAAATAACAGGAAAAACCTTTCAAAGATCCGGATCAAAAATGTTGATTCAAATTTTGAGAGGGAGCCTCTTAATCCTTATCGCTTTAAAGGAAGCGTTATTACTGAAGGCTGGCAAACAGCAGCCTGGCTGGAGGCAGAATCAGGTATCCATAAAATAGGCCTGGGAGGCCAGGGAATCCTCTGGTCCGATTCAAATGTCTTTGCTGCACATTCTACAAATGGCGGCAATGCATTAATGTTTGCTATGAGCGAAAGGGCATTGCAAATCATGAAAGGAAATTCATTTACCAATCCCCTGGAATTGTTAGAGAACCTTTTGCCGGAAGTATTTGAATATGGTAAAAAAATTACCAATACTCCTGACTTGCGAAAAACATTTGCTTTAAATTCCTTGGTGTGTGTAGATAACGCTGCGTGGTTATTATATGC
>JBGTNK010000274.1:0-22913 GCA_041743125.1 Chitinophagaceae bacterium | reverse complement strand
TTGGTGAATAATTGGCAAATGATTGTAATAATAATTACCGGGGCCATATTACTATGGAAAGTAAACTGGCACCAATTGTTGTTATTTAAAAGTCAGAGAGAAAAATTTCAACAACAAATGAATTGAAAAAAATTTACAGGTCATGAATAAAACAGTTTATAAAATCGGGTTTTGGTCAGGTGTTGTTGCCTTTGAAGCAACACTTGCTTTTTATATTGTTCAGATGCTGCAGGTTTGGGGCTTACTCACTTATCCATGGGATGAAATTTTGATTTACGGATTTTCGCTTTGCATAACCATACCTTTTATGATAGAAATGCTGGCACTGCATCATGCAGTTCCTGCAGAGAAAAAATTCTGGAGTCATGGAGCATTGTTGTGTACGGTTATTTATGTTGTATTTGTAACAGCTAATTATGTTGTACAACTGGCAACGGTAATACCCATGACACTTAATGGAACTGCTGACGAAATTCAGTTGCTCAGGCAAACGCCCCACTCTCTCTTTTGGGACTTTGATGCAGCCGGATATATTTTTATGGGAATTGCGACTCTTTTTGCCGCACCTGTATTTAGCAGACAGGGATTTCAAAAATGGGTCAGGTATTCTTTTGTAGCTCATGCAGCAGTTACTCCTTTAATTGCATTTGTCTATTTCTACCCAAATTTTTCTAACAATTTATTGCTGCTAGCGACACCCTGGGCAATTACTGCTCCATTGTTTATGTTGCTGCTGGCTATATTTTTTAAGAAGAGTTCTGCAATTAATAATTAAAACATTGGATTATTAACAATGAGTGAGTTTTAAATTTCTGTAGAATGAACACAAAATCGTTAACTCCGCTATCCATAACTTTTGCACTAAGTGCTGTTTGGGACACTATCGCAGGTGTTTTGTATATCTTTTTTATTGGTACTGGCAGAACAATTGATAATCCACCAATAGATTCTTTCTTCGCAGTCTTTTTAGGTTCGTTCTTTTTATGTTTTGCATACATACAATTTATGTCTGCTCAAAATATTAAGCGGTATGCTTTTAATGTTGGGTGCCTTATTCTTGGGAGGGCTTTTTATGTAATCCAGCTTTATACATACATGGCCTTTGCAGATAATTTTCCTTTCACATTTTGGTTTACAGGAATTATTGACAGTGTTTTTATAATACTGTATATCGTTTTTGCTTTTCGGGGAGGGTTGAATGCACGGGATTTATTTTTGCCTAAAAGTGATATTAGTTAAATCAAAATGAAAAAATTTATTAAACCAATAAAGCGAATGTTACTAATACTATTTACAATTGTAATAGGGTTCTTTTTAATTCTAACCTGTATTTTATTAGCATATAGCCCCGGTAAAATGAAACCCTATTTAGATGCCACTGGTAAACCAATACCTGGGAGTATTTCAGAAAAAATCTATGTCAATATTAATGGGATGAAGCAGGGGATGATTATCAAAAGCAAAGATGAAACGCATCCGGTATTGCTATACCTGCACGGTGGTCTGCCAGATTACTTCCTTACCCGGAAATACCCAACGGGTCTTGAAGACTATTTCACCGTGGTTTGGTGGGAACGACGTGGTTCAGGACTTTCTTACAATGCCGGCATTTCTCCAGAGGCGATTACACTGGAGCAATTGCTATCCGATACAAAGGAGGTAACGAATTACCTGTGCAAACGCTTTAAACAGAAAAAAATTTACCTCATGGGACGTTCAGGAGGAACATTCATTGGCATACAAGCGGCTACACGAACCCCCGAATTGTACCATGCATATATTGCTGTGGCGCAGATGACGAATCAACTTAAATCTGAAAGACTGGCATACGAATATATGCTTGAGCAGTTTAAAAAGAAGGGAAACAAAAAAATGGTCCGAAAACTTGAGTCAGCACCAGTCACTATCGCAGATGGCACACCAGGTGCCTACCTTGCATTGCGTGACAAAGCCATGCATAGCCTTGGCATTGGTACAACGCATGACATGAAATCCATCGTTACCGGAATGTTTTTTCCATCGCTTACCTGTCGGGAGTACACGTTAGCTGAAAAGGTTAATCTGTGGCGTGCCAAATCCCGTTCCGGCGTTAGCATATTGTGGGATACAATACTGGTTACAGACTTAACCAAACAAGTTCCCGAAATTAGTATTCCGGTATATTTTTTTCATGGCATATATGATTACACGGTGTCTTACCCGTTGGCAAAAGATTATTTTGAGCAGATAATAGCACCCATCAAAGGTTTTTACAGCTTTAACAATTCCGCCCATAGTCCCATATTTGAAGAGCCATTGCTGGTAAGGCGTATCCTCGAAGAAGATGTTTTGAGTAATAAAAACAGTTTGGCAGATAAAGAGCAGTCACTGAAAAAATAAATTATGAAAAATATAAAGCTGGCCGGCACATTACTTTTTTTAGCAGGCTCCATTATTTTAATGGGCATCATTACAGCCGAAGCATTTTATCCTTCAGGCTACACTACTGCAAATAGTGAGATAAGCGATTTGGGTGCAACAGTGCAGCCCAATAGTGTAAGCTATCAGCCTTCGGCCGCAATTTTCAATTACACCATGATGATTGCAGGTTTAATGATAACAGTTGCAGCTATTTTGCAACATAAGTATTTAAAAAAATATCTATTCACCATTCCGCTTTTATTATTGGGAGTTGGTATGCTTGGTGTTGGAGTTTTTCCAGGTGACAAAGACCCCTATCATGGAATGTTTGCTTTGCTCACTTTTAATATGGGTGGGTTGATGGCAATCGTTTCGTTTAAAATTGTATCAGCACCTTTTAGCTATATCGGAATTGTATTTGGATTGATAACAATCATCACTTTATACACAGCTTCTTTTTTCATCCCCATCGTTGGCGATGGAGGAACAGAACGGTGGGTGGCTTACCCGGTGGTGTTGTGGTTAACGGGTATTGGTGGTTATATGCTTTCCAAAAAAGAATTATAAAGAATGCCAGTAAGCATCTTTAATATCAGTCTTTTGAATCAGACGACAAAATGAATTGCACATAAATTGCACATTGAGTGCACTACAATTGTCCAATCGGGACAAGACAACGAACGCACCAAGTCAGGCACATTTGCAAGGCGCACAAAGCCGACACACAAAAAGCCAACCTTGCAAAAGAGCCTGCCTTGTTCCTACGCTTCCGGGACACACCCCACCACGGTGGACACATACTTTCAATTCAAGTTACCAAGACGAAGGGCGAACACATAACAGGGAGTTTGCTGCTATGCTGGCAGACGAATATATTCTCAGCCTCATATCGCTATCAACCCATATTCAGCCGACAGAATTCTATCAGCTTTTGTTGTTATCTTCATCATCAGTTTTTCAATCGGCTGCGGCTCCGGGCTGGACATTATAAAATACCAGCACAGCAGCAAGCTCTGGCCGTTGTATGTCACCCTAAACAGCATCCTACTTAAATTCAAGCTAACATGACTTTGCCGCCCGACCCATCGCTATTTTTAGCACATTGCAAGACACACAAAACCCAGACACAAACCAAACCTTGCAAAGAGCTAAAAATGCCAACACACAGCCCACCCACCCCGGCTGACGAATATCTATCATCATTAGTGCAAAACATCCGCAATATATCCTTACCTGACTGCACAGCCAGGTATTTAATTCATTGAAAAAGGAAATAGCTAGTGCGACGCTCTTGAAGGAAAATTATCCATCCATCTGCGTTCATCATCCATTTTTTAAGGCTTAATGTTGATGCACTTTTGTGTTGTCAATAACGACATCAAAAATTAAAAAATAAAGCAATGAAAAAATTCACAGTTCCCACAAGAGATGAAGTGGCATCTGCCAATCAAAGCATCTTCGACAATTTAAACAAAGCACTTGGTTTTGTACCAAATCTTTATGCCGCTATCGCCCATTCTGAAAATGGTTTAGGCCGTTACCTGGCTTATCAAAATGCAAAAACCACTTTAAGCAACAAAGAAAAAGAAGCGGTTAACTTAGTGGTGAGTGAAGTAAACAAATGTGTTTACTGTAAAAGTGCCCACACGGTCATTGGTAAAATGAATGGCTTTACAGATGAACAATTATTAGACATCCGCCGTGAAAAAGCCGACAACCCTAAACTGAATGCACTGGTTAAATTAGCCGCCAGTATCACCCGTAACCGTGGTAACGCTGATGCAGCATTGGTGGATGATTTTTATGCACAAGGATATACCAATGAAAACCTGGTGGACCTTATCCTGCAGGTGAGTGATAAAACTGCGATGAACTATTTGCATAACCTAACACAAATACCGGTTGATTTTCCTTTGGCACCAGCCTTGGAAGCAGAAGCAGTACTTAATTAATAATCAGTAATTCAAAAATTAATAAGTCTAAGGCCGGGAATTTATTTCCGGCCTTTTGTTTTTAAAAAAATTGATACAAGGAAAATTGTCCATCCATCTGCACCCATCCTCCATTTTTTAAGCCTGCTTGCCGATGCATCTTTGTACTGTCAATAACAACAATTAAACATTTAAAAAATAATACAATGACAAACAGCAATGTTCCCCTCGACGCCCTTTTAGAAATGCTTAAAAAAGGCGAAATAGCTGAAGCACAGGAAAAATATTTTGCAGATGATGTGCTAACACAGGAAGGCAATGGCCCAATTGTAAGTGGCAAAGCAAATGCAAAAGCTGCATTGGCTGCTTTTCAATCTGCTAATAACGTAACCGGTTTTATTGCTTATGAAGTAGGTAATGCAGCGGTAAACGGAAACAACAGTTTTTACAACGTTGCATTGGTTTTACAGGTTAACGGAAAAGACACAGCCCGTATTGAGCAAGTGGTTTCCACTACCTGGAAAGATGGCAAAATTGTAAACGAAAGATATTACCACGGTTAAAAAATTGCAGCAGGGGTTATAATGCAAACCCCCTGCTCTATATTAAAATCATTCAAAAAAAAATAAAAAATGAAAAATAAAATTAACTGGCTTAAAGCCATCGCCGCCGGTGTCGCAGGTACACTGGCATTTGACATCGTTGGATATTTCTTCACCAGTCAATGGTGGGATATAGCGGGTATTATTGGGGCAAAAACAGAATTGGGATTACCATTTGGCGTGGCAGGCCATTATGCAAATGGAATTTTAATTGCAGTATTGTATGCCGGCATTGCGCCGTCGCTTTGGGGCCCTAATTGGCTCAGGGCTTTAACTTTTGTAAGTGCAGAAACAGTTGCATTGGTTTGGTTTTTTATGCTTCCCTTATTAGGTGCAGGTATAGCCGGAACAAAATTAGGCGCCAATATGCCCTTTATAACATTGGCAAGGCACTGGGCTTACGCCATACCGCTGATTTTAATATTGCATGGTTACGGTAAATCTGCAAAAACAGCCACTGCATAACCTTTAAATAAAATAACAATGAAACGTATTGCAATAAATGGCTTTGGCAGGATTGGCCGTGCCGCTTTAAAAGTAATAATGGAAACCCCGGAACTGGAACTGGTTGCCATCAACGACCTGATGTCGCTGGAAAATGCAGCCTATCTTTTAAAATACGACAGTGTATACGGAAAGTATGAACACAAGATTACTGTTCATAACAACCATCTGCATGTAAATGACAAAAAGATTGTTTTCGTTTCTGAAAAAGACCCGGCCAAACTTCCCTGGACAGCATTAAACATAGATGTTGCCATTGAAAGCACAGGATTGTTTACCAACAGGGAAGATGCAGAAAAACATATTCATGCCGGTGCAAAAACAGTTGTGATAACAGGGCCAACAAAAAGTAAAGACACTCCAACTGTTGTGCATGGTGTAAATACAGAAGACGGCAAAACAAATATTTTTACCTGCGGCAGTTGCACAACTAACAATATCGCACCCCTTATGGAAATCCTGGGCAGAAGGCTTGGTGTTAAAAAAGCAATTCTAAATACTACCCATGCATTTACTGCATCCCAAACGCTGGTAGATGCACCATCCAAAAGGGAACTCAGGATGGGACGGGCAGCCGCATTAAATTTATCCCCAGCATCAACCGGCGCTGCCATTGCAGTAACAAAAGCATTGCCTCAGTTTGAAGGCAAGTTTGATGGAATAGCGGTAAGGACACCGGTGCCCACAGGATCTATTTCTGATATAACATTTATTGCTGCAAGAAACACTTCTGTAGAAGAAATAAATAACATCTTAAAAGAAGAATCGAAATCTGAACGTTATAAATTGGTAGTGGATGTAACGACCGACCCGATTGTATCATCTGATATGGTCAAAAATCCTTTTGCAGCTGTTGTAGATTTAGAAATGACAAGAGTGGTTGACGGCGATTTAGTGAAAGTTATGGCTTGGTACGATAACGAATGGGGATTTACAAACCAGATGATAAGACAGATAAAGGTGTTGTAGCAATTTAAATTACCCGATACTGAATGTGTCGGGTTTTTTGTTTTTATATCATCATGGGAAAACTATCCATACTTATGCGTCAATCCTCCATTTTTTAAAGAGTTACTTCTATGCAATTTTGCTTTGGCAATAAAAATTATAAAACAAAAAGTAAGAACAATGAAAAGAAAAATTATCACACTTTTAGTTGGATTGGTTTTATCCATTCAACTACTAACGGCACAAAATTTCAGTCGCACTACTTATCATACTATTAAGATCGATGGAGTAGAAATTTTTTACCGGGAAGCAGGTAACAAAAATGCACCAACTCTTGTGTTGCTGCACGGCTATCCCACTTCTTCCTTTCAATACCGCAACCTGATGGAAAATCTTGGCGATAAATATCATTTGATTGCGCCAGACTACCCTGGATATGGCAGAAGTGAACAACCCCCGATGGTTGGTTTTGCTTACACATTTGAAAACATCTCCAATATCATGGAAAAGTTTATCGATGAAATGAAATTGAGCCGGTATAGTTTATACCTGATGGATTATGGTGCACCGGTGGGGTTCCGTATCGCTGCTAAAAACCCGGAAAAAATACAGTCGCTGATTATTCAAAACGGTAATGCTTACGACGAAGGATTAGAAACATTCTGGGACCCTTTTAAAGTTTATTGGAAAAACAGGAATGATAAGGAAACTGAAAAGACATTACGTGGCTTTCATAGTTTAGGCGGATTAAAATGGCAATATACTCACGGCGTTCATGATATGTCTGTAATAAGTCCGGATAACTGGGAGATGGATTTGAGTCATTTAACAGTCCCGGAGAACGATCTCATTCAGTTAGCCTTTTTTTACGACTATCAAACGAATGTTGCCTTGTATCCTGCCTGGCAGGCTTATTTCAGGAAATTTCAGCCAAAAACTTTAATAGTGTGGGGTAAGAATGATCACATCTTTCCTGCAAGCGGTGCACATGCCTATAAAAAGGATTTGAAGAATTTAGAATTTCACTTATTCGATACAGGTCATTTTGCATTAGAAAGTTATGGTGCGGAGATGGCGGATGTTATAAGAAAGTTCTTAATCAGTAATGGCATTCGCTAGTCATTTACAAACTTGAATTATCATAATTTATAAAAATTTTTAAATCAAAAAAAATGAAACATCTAAAATTAATTACAGTATTGCTACTCTTGGCTATTTGTTCCTTTGCCCAGTTGCCTGAACAGGAATTTATATTTGACAGCAAAACAGCTATCGTTATCACGGATCCCCAAAATGATTTTTTAAGTGAAAAAGGAGTAGCCTGGCCAGCTGTAGGCGAAAATGTGTTAGTTTATAAAACAAGAGAAAATCTGGAGAAGCTTTTTAAAATAGCTGCGGAAAAAAATATTATGGTTTTTGTGTCTCCTCACTATTACTTTCCCCATGACCATGTCTGGAATTTTGAAGGTGTCCTGGAAAGGTTAATGCATGACCTGGGAATGTTTGACCGGAAGGGCCCTTTGGATCTAAAAGGATTTGACGGTTCGGGTGCAGACTGGCTGCCGGTTTACAAACCTTATATTGCCGGAAAGAATCTAGTGGTAACCTCACCACACAAGGTTTTTGGTCCTGAGTCAAATGACCTTGCATTGCAATTGCGAAAAAAGGGATTTGACAAAGTGGTGCTAGCAGGCATGTCTGGTAACCTATGTGTGGAATCACATATGAGAGAATTACTGGAAGAAGGATTTGAGGTGGCTATTGTTTATGATGCTACCGGGTCGGCTATAGTTCCTGGATTAGATGGTGCAAAAGCTGCGTATATCAATTACAAGATGATTGCCAGTAAGGTCTATACAACAGATGAATTTATAAAGACAATAAAATAAACTTCCTGGCATGACAGCTAAAAATCTAATAGGTCTTGACAATGACAAGGCGAAAGAACTGGCAGGCAACTTAATTTGTTATTGGCTAATCTGCAGATTTTTTATATCAATGCAAGAGGCTTTCACTGGCAAATAAAAGGAGTGCACTTCTTTGAACTACACGGAAAGTTCGAAGAGCTATTTACAAATACTCTTTTGAAAATTGATGAAGTTGCAGAACGGATATTAACGCTTGGATTTAATCCGATTCACTCTTTTTCGGATTATTTAAAAATTTCAAGTATCAGGGAATCGGAAAGCCTTGAAAAAGGGGAAATAGCAGTTGCTGTTATTCTTAAAGGACTTATTGTTTTATTAACCCTGGAAAGGAAACTAATAATACTTTCAACTGAAGGCAGTGATGAAGGAACAAATGCCTTAATAAGTGATTATGTTAGGGAGCAAGAAAAATTAGTATGGATGTATAGTTCTTACCTTGATGAAGCAAAATGATTCACACTGCCTGCTAAAAAGCCATCATTACCTTGTGATGGCTTTTTTATGCCCCAGCGTCAAATTAGAATCGAAAAATTGTCCATGGGAAAATTGTCCATCCCTTTGCGGAAATCCTCCATTCTAAAGACTGAAAATCAATCTGATGTTTGCAACAGTTTTAGATACGATAAACTGGATTATTCATTTGTTGTTTTAGAAGAGAAAGGACAAGCTTAATAGAAAGGGAAATTTGGTATATTTACAACCCGTTAAATGGGAGGCTTAAGATGTATCGGCAGGCTGGAGTTATTTTAGTTTAAAGCTTTAACTATTACAATTATAAATTAAAACAAAAATTGTATGCTTAATCATGCGTCTTACACCTTAACAGACAAGCAAAACGGAAATCTTGCATTCCGATTACTTGAATTTGCCGACGACAGTAATTTTAATCATGTTCAGCGGCTTAATTATTATTCAGTGATCTGGGTAAAGAAAGGGTCCGGAAAATTGAAGGCCAATTTTTCAGAATATGATTTTACCGAAGATTCCTTGTTTGCTTTTTCGCCTTACCAGCCATTTATGTTTACAGCCGAAGAGAATATTGAAGGTATAGTTTTAAGTTTTCATCCTGATTTTTACTGCATTCATCATCATCTGGAAGAAGTATCCTGCCGTGGAGTGATGTTTAATAATATTTATCAAAAGCCGTTTGTGATGCTGGATGATGCGGCTAAAAGTACCCTTGCAATGCTGGTTACACAGATAGAAACTGAAATGGATCATCCAACGGTGGCGCAGCACGAAGCATTGGTTTCTTATATGAAGCTTTTTTTAATTGTAGGTTCAAGGCTGAAAAACGAACAAAATGCTGAGGAAGTAAAAATAGTTTCTACAAGTAAAGAGCCATTTTTACTGCAAAATTTAAAATTATACATAGAGCAACATTTTAAGACCAAGCATACTGCCAGCGACTATGCTTCAATGCTTAACATTTCAGCTAAGGCGCTTGCAAAAGTTGCCAAATCTCATTTTAATAAAACACTTTCGCACCTTATTAATGAACGCATAATCATTGAAGCCAAGAGGGAGTTATTTATTACCAACAAGACCATCAAAGAAATAGCTTATGAGCTTGGATATGAGGATGAGTTTTATTTCAGCCGGTTTTTTAAAATTAATGTTGACATATCGCCTCAGATGTACCGGGATACGGTAGGATATGGAAGAGGCGCTGCTTAATTTTCCGAGATCATTATTTGTTAGTTATTTGAAACTTATTTGATCTTCAGATATTATAAGTATTGCTTTTTAATGCCGCCTATTTAGCAATTTACTTCCCAATGCCAGGATCAAAGAAAAAATAGTCGTCAACAGAGTAATTGGTGCGAATAATTTCTTTTCTATAATGTTTCGGGACATTTCATTACTTATGGTATTGAAAAAAAACAAAATCATCATTGTCCATAATGAGAATTTTATAATTGCTTCCGGAAAGTGTATGATTAAAAGCCGGGCTTTTAACAGGATTATAAATCCAAAGAAAACCGTCAGCAGAATTGAGATTGTTTCAAACTGATACATTTCTTTTTCTGACTTCAACCGGCCACCCCATACAATTTGGTAAGGAATTACTTTTAACAAAACCCCTAAGTGTAAAATTAGAAATAGGGATAGTGATATTATTAAACCTGTTTGGGCTATTTGTATCATATTTCGTTTATAAATTCAACCAGATTCAGTCCTGATTATAACAACAATCTCAAAGAATATTCATCCTTTTTGTGATTGAAATTCAAAGCTTATCAACTCTAATTATATTGATCTAGCATTTTACTGACTGTAATCTTGTCAACGCTGTATTAACCCGTCAATTTTGTTTTCCTTTAATTCCATTTCACTGTTAATGCTTTTTATAATATCAGTACCATATGGAACAACCAGTTTTTTACCGTTTAGAAAAAAATTGGGAGAACCGTTTACATTACTTTTGATCCCATTTTCAATACTATCGAGTATTTTAAAAACATATTTACTCCCTTTGACTGCATCAAGAAAATACTGCTCCTCAATTCCCAGAGATATAGCCATGTCGGTTAATTGTAAAGTATCAAAGACAGTGTTTCTGCGAAAAAGTTTTTCATGTGCTTCCCAGAATTTTTGTTTTTCATCAGCTATCTCACTTAGAACTGCAGCTTCTAAAGCATTTGGATGAATACTCATTAACGGGAAATGCCGGAATACAAATACAAGTTCTTTTCCAAAATATCTTATTGCCCGTTCTACATTCGGGTACATAGAGCTGCAAGTAGGGCACTGAAAGTCTCCGTATTCTACAAGCACAAGCGGTGCATTTAAATCTCCTCTGTAGTGATCTACTGATGTTACAGGTATTACTAATTCTGTTTGCATAATTTTAATATTTATTTTAATAGATTTAGTTCATTAATCCAATAGGTTTGTTTTTATTTTAATCTCATTTACTAAAGTTTTGTGTACCGGACATTTTTCAGCGATTTCAAACAGACGACCTTTTTGTTGTTCGCTTAAATTTCCCTTGAATTTTACACTGACATTAATTTTTTGTACAAAGCCTTCCTTTGATTTGCAATCCCTGCAATCTTCAGCATGTATTTTTTCCTGGGTAAGCCGCACTTCTACTTCTTCCAAATCCATTTCTTTCCTATCCGCATACATGCGAAGAGTTGTGACAATACAACTTCCCAAGGCCATCAAAATAAAGTCGTAAGGATTGAGACCTTCATCTTTACCATAAGGCTCGGGCTCATCAGCAATAATTTCATGTTTACCGTTGGAAAGTATGGCCTTATAATGTGACCGGTCAATTTTTGCTATTACTTCTGTCATTTGTTTTTGTTTAAACGAAGGTTACCAAAACTCATTATATACTTTATAAATAGTCTTGCATTACTAAAAATTTGCAGGATATAGCACTGAAAACAAAGAAATCCATTAGTTAAGAAACTAAATAAATCAAGATGGCCTTCGCCACAAATTCCAAGGCTATGGTAAATCATATGTAATATCTTATCCATAATATTATTTTATTTGATCAGTGTGAAATACATCAGGCAGCCTACGATGATAAAGAGAATAGAGAGTCCAGCTTTTATTATATCCGGAGACAGTATTCTTTGTAATCTTGGACCAATCTGTCCACCAATAAGTACACCCGGAATGGTAAACATCACAACAGCTAAAGCCTGGTTCATAACTGCTGGGGGAGAATTAAAAAAGAAATTATAGAAATGTCCGATTGAAGCTACAAACACAGTAACAACAACTGCAAAAATTGCTGTAGCGACGGCTACTGGTGTCGGCACTTTACATCTGCTTACCAGGTGAAAATCCATTAATTCACCAAGGCCTACTGATATCATTCCCACAAACATGCCACCAATGGTTGCAAACATTCTTCCCTGATTTTTATAACACACGGTATATCGAAAAACATTTTTATTCGCATCAGTTAATTCTGACTCATAGTTAATGGCAAACTCCCTCTTATTTAATGCTTCTTGTTTTTCTCTTTCCTCAGCTCTCCATGAAATAAATATCTGGTATCCTATATAAATAATACCAGTTGCGAAAATTGCTTTTAGAATATCCGAAGGAATGTAAGCACCCAACAATGTCCCCAAAACAGCTGCCGGAATTGAAAATTTCAACATGGCTATTCCTAATTTAAAATCAATCAGCTTGCTTTTCTTGTAAGCAATCAGCCCTGAAGAAAAACCAAACAACTCAGTTAATAGTGCCGCCCCTATTGCCACTTTAGGGTCAAGACCTAATACAATAATAAAAAGTGGTGAAAAGAAAATGGCACCTCCAACACCAGAAGCCATGGCAATAGTTGAAATCATTATAGCGGATGGAAAAAGAAACCACCATTCCCAGACAATTGCCATATTATAAGTTTTAGTATTAAAAATGTTTTTTAATCAGAAGACAGCTTCCGGGCCGTAAGCAACATGTGCGTTAAATAGGGATTGAATATTTTTCCAAATAAAAGTTGCTTCAATAGCCAGGTAAAACGGTTCATAAAATCGGGTGACCAGTTGTTTTTTTCACCATGGTAAAGCACATGGTCTTCCCACATCACATCTCCATCTATTAATTCAGAACATTCGGTCACAAAAAATTGATTCGTTTTTTCAAAATGCTTCCTCCACCATTCCGGCGAATGGTAATTCTGATATTCGGTGTTCCAACCATCTGAATTTTGATAAACAGCCGGAAGTAAACTGAATTCCTTATTAAAGCAGGTTTGTGCAATACAAATACGGCCTTTTGGATTTAATAATGTAGCGAGATATTCAAGAAGAAAACTATGCGTACCAAAGCTGTGAAATGCCTGCATACAGAATATCAGATCGAAATGGGCCATACCCGCAGGTAATCCTTTCCTGATATCCCCCTGCAGCATTGTTATCTTATTCGCTACATTATTTTCTTCTGCTATTTTTCTTCTGGTATTTACATCAACATATAGATCAAGGGAAACTATATCGCAGTTAAACTGCTTTGCTAAAAAAACAGAGCTTTGCCCCAGGCCACAACCAATATCAAGAATACGCATACCCTCTCTAACGCTAACTTTATCAGCCATCAATTTTGCTAATAGAAGACCCCCCGGAGCCATCATCCTGCCATCATCATATATTTTATCTCTTGTTACTTCACTCAAAAACGGATATCTGAATTCGTTCAATTTTCGGAAGTAATTTAAAATAACTTGTTTTCCCGGAACCAGATTTTGCAAAACATATGCTTCAACCGGATGAATGGCGGGAGGTCTTTTATTTTTTATTATAGTTTGGTTTTCGATCATTTCTTAAATGTCTACATCTGCTGCTTCACCTGGTTTTAACAAGTGAAGTACATTGGTTATACCGGCTGCTTCAAAAGCTCTGTCTATATACCAGCTTCCTTGCGAAAAATGTCTCCATCCTTCAAAGTGTGCTGGATATACATGTGGGATATTCATGAGTTTTACTGTTTTTACACCGTCATCAGAACTCATGGTTAGAATATTATCTCCAACTGCAGGTACATTGGCGGCTCCAAGGTGAAGAATAGCTGCACCGATTTTATATTTCTTTGCAATGTCTTTCAATTCGTCAATAAAGACAGTATCACCCGACATATAGAAAGCACCTTTTGTTTGTCCTTTCCATTCCAGCATAAAGCCGGTTACTTCCCCAATGATTGGTCTTAGATCCGGATTGCTGGTATGCACGCCAGGCATAGCAGTTACTTTGATTACTTCTCCAAACTCATTCTTAACGTCATAACTTTCCCAGGTCTTTAATCCCACCGCATTCCCTTCAAGACCTCCTGCAACAGATTCAGGAGTGGTCAAAATCAGCCCTGCTTTGCTAGCAACTTTACGGCCTTCATTATCCAGATTATCCAGATGCTGTGAATGACTTAATAAAACCAAATCAATCTTGCCCATCTTATTAGCAGGGATTGGCGGTTCCATTACTTTGGTCAACAGATGTCCGGGGCCTTCTAATTTCGATGTACCCTGAGGATCTAATCCCGGGTCAGAAAGAATTCTGAAATGTCCGATCTCAAGCAGGAAAGATGGCCCGCCGAGGTAAATTACTTTTGTCTTCATGTTAAATGTTTTTTGTTTAATTAAATTTTTTGTAATTAAAAAGTGAATCCTGTTCGATCAACTTTTTCAAGAAAACAAAAGTGCAATGAATGTATAATCGTAAGAATGGATAATTGACGCTTAAGTATGGATGATTTTCAAATAAGAGAAAATAGTCCATTTGATTTTTTTATTTGTTATTGGAGAATAAGAGTGATGGAGTGTAAATTTTTAATAATTGAGCATCGAAAAAAAGACGAGAATGAGAAATTCGTCCATTCAATTGCGTTCATTCTCCATTTATTTAAAGTTCATTTTGCTTCAGTTTTGTTGTCAAAACAAAAACTGTTATAACATGAACTCAAAAAATACCAGCGCTGAGTTTACTCCTGCTGAATACAAAGAGTACCTTGATAAAAGCATTGACTACAACCAGAATAAGAGGCAAATGGGTGAAAATCTTGCTTTAAGTTCAGACCTCAAACTACAAGGGTTTATTAATTTAAATCAACGTCGGATGCACAATGTTGAAATGAGCTATACTATTTCAAATGAATTTGAATTAGTTGTGAAGAATATAAAACAGAAAATATATTGGTTAGTTGTAACAGAACATTGGTGTGGTGATTCGTCACAATCATTACCCGTGTTTAATAAAATTGCCGAATTAAGTAAAGGAAAAATTGAGATGAGGATAGTTTACCGGGATCAATATCCGGAACTTTTAAATGTGGCACTTTCTACATTTACAAGGATGATGCCCAAAATAATACAGCTGAATTCTGAGTATCGTGTTACCGGAATCTGGGGACCCCGTCCTTCCGGTGCCCTGCGATTGATGGAGAAAATAAGATCAGATCATTCTACTTCTGCTTCACATGACAAAGAACTTCATGACTGGTATGCTAATGATCATCAACATTCAATGGAATCTGAGATAGCTGTATTGCTTAATAAAGCATAACTTATTTTTTCGAAATGTTTATAATCAGAAATTAAGCAAATAATGAAAAATTTAAATAGAAAAGTTGCCATCATTGGCGGAGCAAGGGTGCCATTTGCAAAATCGTTTACCCATTTTTCCAGAGTAAGTAATAATGAATTAATGACAAAGGCTTTGTCATCGCTTGTAAATAAATTTAATTTGAACGGAAAGAAAATAGACGAAGTGGTGTTGGGAACCTTGATGCATTATCCTTTTGAATGGAATTGGGCCAGAGAAAATGCGTTAAGTGCAGGGTTAGATCCTCATTCACCTGTTTTATTTAATGCAAGGGCCTGCGGTACCAGTTTAGATGCTGCCAATATTATCGAGATGAAAATTTCGACTGGTCAAATAGAAGTAGGAAATGCAGGTGGAAGTGATACCAACAGTGATGTGCCACTTTCGCTCAGGCAAAATACAACATGGGACCTATTGGATATCAGGAATGCAAAAACTATAACAGCGAAACTAAAAGCCGTATTCAAAACTAATTGGCTAAATATATTAAAATTTATAGCCCCAAGTGTTACTGAACCCCGAACTAAAATGAATATGGGAGAACACACAGAGCTAACTGTCAAAAAATGGAATATCTCAAGGGAAGAACAGGATGAACTGGCATTGGAAAGTCATATGAATGCAGAAAGGGCTTACCAAAATGGTTTCTATAACGACATGGTATTTGAGTTTAAGAATATTGTCAAGGACAGCATTATCAGAGGAGGGACAACACTAAATGCATTAAGTAAATTAAAGCCTGCGTTCGATAAAACGGATAATGGCACATTAACAGCTGGAAACAGTTCCTCTTTTACAGATGGCGCATCAGCTATTTTACTTTCATCAGAAGATTATGCAATAAAAAACAATCTTTCAATCGAATCCTATCTGATAGATGTACAAAACGCCGCCTTTGATTATGTAACTGGGGAGGATTTATTATTAGCACCAACTGTAGCAGTTTCTGAATTACTTAAACGCAATAATTTAAGCCTTCAGGATTTTGACTTCTACGAAATTCATGAAGCTTTTGCAGGTCAGGTTTTAGCTACGTTAAAAGCATGGGAAAGTGATGAATTTGCAAAGACTGTTTTACAAAGGGATAAGGCATTAGGAAAAGCAGATCGAAAGAAATTAAATGTAAAAGGAGGCAGTGTTGCCATTGGTCACCCTTTTGCAGCAACAGGAGCAAGAGTATTGGCAACTGCATCTAAAATATTGAAGGAAAATGGAGGAGGCCGTTGCCTTGTATCTGTGTGTACTGCCGGTGGCATGGGTACGGCTGCGATAGTAGAATTATAAGCAAAGAAAGTATTTCGGCACATTCACTTTAAACCAATTGACATTTCATTTTAATTTATTCGGAATTAAAGTCTTCGTTTTGATTTTATAACATTCAATAAGCTCCTTATTAATAAAACTCAGGAGAAATTGTCCATCCATTTGCGCCCATCCTCCATTTTTTAAGAGTCATTGCCGTTTCATCTTTGCTCTGTTAATCAAAATTCACATTAAAAAAATAAGTCACAAAAATGAAAAACAAATTAGAAGGAAAAGTGGCGGTTGTTACCGGAGGTAACAGCGGCATAGGTTATGCAACTGCAACCGACCTGGCAGTACAAGGGGCTACCGTAATTATTACGGGGCGCAACAAAACCGCAACGGAAAAAGCAGCAACGGAATTGGGTGTTACTGGTATTATTTCTGACCAGAGTAAACTAAACGAAATAGACACTCTGGTTGCACAGATAAAAAATACTCATGGAAAAGTTGACATCCTATTTGTAAATGCAGGAATAGCAGGATTTTTACCCATTGAAGCGGTTACTGAAAAACATTTTGATGATATTATGGACATCAATTTTAAAGGTGCCTTTTTTACATTGCAAAAATTCATTCCCATTTTAAATGAAGGAGCGGCTGTAACATTCCTTTCATCATTAAATGCTACTACCGGAATGGCAAACAGTTCTGTGTATGCCGCTAGTAAGGCATCATTAAATTCATTGGTAAGGGCAGCATCAATAGAACTAGCAGGCAAACAAATACGGGTTAATTCTGTAAGTCCGGGTCCTATCAGCACCCCTATATTTGGGAAATTAGGAATGGATGAAGAAAGTCTAAATGGATTCGCTCAAACTATGCAAAACACCATTCCATTAAAAAGATTTGGCACCACTGAACATGTGGCAAAATTGGTTAGCTTTTTATCAAGCGACAGTGCAGCTTTTACCACCGGGTCCGATTACACAATCGATGGCGGGCTGGGTGTAAACTCTGTATTGAATTAAATTTATTCCAGGTAAACACAAAGCCGTCATCAAAAAAGGTGATTGCTTTTTAGTGTTGCCCGTGCCATGTATATTTCAGCAATTAACCTGGGAAAATTGTCCATCCATCTGCGTCCATCCTCCATTTTCCGGCAGCAGTTATTGGATGACCTTTGTGGTATCATTTTAAAGATTATGGAAACAATAGTAGTTGATAAAACAATCAGCAAAGCAGTTCTTAAGGTTTATGTTGATAAAGGCATTTCGTATCGGCAGTACATACAAAACATGGCGGGAGACCTGGCTTTGAATGCTGACTTAAAAATTAAAGAATACATCAACCTCAACCAGCGCCGCATGCACCGGGTGGAAAAAACTTATATCCCCTCTGCTGAAATCATAACGCAGGTCAGCAACTTAAAACATAAAACTTACTGGCTTATTTTAACAGAGCATTGGTGTGGTGATGCTTCGCAAACATTGCCGGCATTAAATGCCATAGCAGAATTGAGCGAAGGAAAGATTGAATTGAAATTGGTTTACCGTGACCGGAATGATGAGCTGATGAATGCGTACCTTACCAATGGAACAAGGTCAATACCCAAGCTGGTTCAGTTAGATGAGCATTTTAATGTAACGGGTATTTGGGGGCCGAGGCCAACCGTTGCACAGAAATTAGTGACGGAATTAAAATCAAATGCGGCCACTGCTGCCACTTATGCCAATGAATTGCATTTGTGGTATGCAAAAGACAAACAACAGTCGCTGGAAAAAGAAATAGCACAATTATTATTAAGGGCCAATTTATTTTGTCCCGATTGTTTATCATAAATAAAAAATAATATTATGGAACAACGTCATCCCCTTCCGCCGTTTACAGAAGAAACAGCCAAACAAAAAATTCAAATGGCCGAAGATGCCTGGAACAGTAAAGACCCGGTAAGGGTTTCAAAAGCTTACACAGTAGATAGTGAATGGCGAAACAGAAATGTATTTTTAAATGGAAGAGATGAGATTGTTGCATTCCTTTCAGGCAAATGGGAAAGGGAATTAAATTATAAACTGAAAAAAGAATATTGGGCACATACCGGCAACCGTATAGCAGTGCGGTTTGAATACGAATATCAGAATGCAGTAGACCAATGGTTCCGAGCTTATGGAAATGAAAACTGGGAGTTTGATGAAAATGGATATATGGCGAAGAGATATGCAAGCATAAATGATTTAGAGATTGAGGAAAATGACAGGAAGTTTAAATAATAAAATATTTTTTTTGAAAAAAGATTTGATTAACGAAAAGGAAAGACCTGCAGATGAGCCAATAGTTATTGCAGATGAATGTGGCGACAGTATGTGGGATGCAGTGCTGCAACAGGAAGTAAAAACATGTGATGTGAAAGCTGTTTCAAAAAACGCTTCTTCCTTGCTCAATTGAATTGATGCAGTACAAGTGTGCGACGCCAATGTAGCTAAATAGATATTCAGTTCCCTGGCACAAATAATAAATTATCATGGCAAAAAATTTTGCAGTATTAGCATTTACAGATGCGGTGAAAGCAATGCAGGAAAAAATGGGCAGCCGTTCAAGCTATGCAAGAATGGAGAAGGATACTTATGTAGATGGATTAACGGATAATGAAATTGATTTTATTGCACAGCGGGATAGTTTTTATATGGCGAGTTTTGGTGAGAATAATTTTCCTTATATACAGCACCGGGGCGGGCCAAAAGGTTTTGTAAAAGTGTTGGATACAAAGCGGATTGGTTTTATAGATTTCCGTGGTAATATGCAATACATTTCTGTGGGTAATATTGCCACCAATAATAATGTGGCGCTGATAATGGTGGATTATCCTTCAAGGGCAAGATTGAAAATTTTAGCCAAAGCAGAAATTGTGGAATTAAAAGATGACCCTGCATTGTACGATTTACTTGATTTGAGTGAATATAAATTTAAACCGGAAAGAATGATGGTGCTGCATGTGGAAGCATACGACTGGAATTGTCCGCAACACATAACGCCACGATACACAGTGGAAGATATTGAAGAAGCATTTGCGGGACAAAGGGAGCATATAGCTAAATTGCAGGCAGAAATAAAAACGCTGAAGCAAAAATTAAATGAAGCATGACAAAAGAATTAAAAAGAGTAGTAGTAACCGGAATGGGAGCGATTACACCATTGGGAAATTCAATAGATGAGTTCTGGAAAAATATTGTTTCGGGCAAAAGCGGTGTTGACTTTATTACAAAATTTGATACTACTAATTTTAAAACAAAATTTGCAGCCGAAGTAAAAGGGTTTAATACAGCCAATTATTTTGAAAAGAACGAAGCCCGTAAATACGATTTGTTTACACAGTATGCAGTTGCTGCTGCAGAAGAAGCGATAAAACATGCCGGGTTAAATTTTGATACACTTAATAAAAATAAGACTGGTGTTATATGGGGTTCGGGTAATGGTGGCATACAAACTTTCCAGGACCAGTTAGAAGAATTTTTTAAAGGAAATAAAAATCCCAGATTCAATCCATATTTTATTCCAAAAATTATTGCAGATATCCCTTCGGGGATAATTTCAATCCGTCATGGATTAAGGGGTTTGAATTTTTCCACCATCTCTGCCTGTGCATCTTCCACTACTGCTATCATTGATGCGTTTACATATATACGGTTGGGCAAAGCAGATATTGTAATTGCCGGTGGTTCAGAAGCGGCGATTAATGAAAGTGGCGTGGGCGGGTTTAATGCATCCAAAGCTTTATCAACGCATAATGAAAATCCGCAGGCAGCATCAAGACCGTTTGATGTAAAGCGGGATGGATTTGTAATGGGCGAGGGCGGTGGCGCTTTGATAGTAGAAAGTTTAGATAGTGCATTAGCAAGAGGCGCAACCATCATTGCAGAAATTGTTGGCGGCGGTATGGCTGCTGATGCGTATCATTTAACCGGCACACACCCCGATGGTGAAGGTGCATATTTAGGAATGTTAGATGCACTGGAAGATGCAGGTATTGATGCGGATAAAATTGATTATGTAAATGCACATGCTACTTCCACTTCGCTTGGTGATGAAAGTGAATTGAAAGCAATAGCCAGGGTGTTTGGCGAGAGAAAAGATTTGCACATCAGCGGCACCAAATCAATGACAGGTCATTTGCTTGGTGCAGCCGGGGCAATTGAAGCCATCATTACTGTTAAAGCTATTCAGGAAAATATTGTTCCGCCAACCATTAATACCAATGAAGTTGAGCCCGAGTGGAAAGATAAATTCAACCTTACATTAGGCAAAGCGCAACAAAAAGAAATTAATTATGCCATGAGCAATACATTTGGCTTTGGCGGACATATTGCCACAGTGATTTTTAAAAAATATTAATGATAACAAAAGTTGATATCCTTGCATTTGGTGCCCATCCCGATGATGTGGAATGTGCAGCGGCAGGTGTATTGCTAAAACATATTGCATTTGGAAAAACGGCAGCTATCGTTGATGTAACTGCAGGCGAAATGGGAAGCTATGGAACTGCAGAAAGTAGAAAAATAGAAGCAGAAGCTGCTGCAAAAATCATCGGTGTGCAATACCGTGTACAATTGAATTTGCCGGATGGCGGCATTGAGAACAATGAAGCCAACCGATTATTGTTGATACAGACCATCCGTAAATACCAACCTGAAATTATTGTATGTAATGCCATTCATGACCGGCACCCGGATCATGCCAATGCTGCGAAACTGGTAGCCGATGCCGCTTTTCTATCAGGTTTGAAAAAGAAAGAAACATTTATTGATGGTCACCAACAGGAACCATGGCGGCCACAAGCGGTGTATCACTATATACAGGATTATTTTATTGAGCCTGATTTTGTGGTTGATATTACCGAACAGATGGAGCAGAAAATGGAAGCCATTCTTGCATTCAAATCTCAATTTGTACATCCTGAAGATAATTCCGCCAATTCCATTCTGGGATTATTGAATCAGATAAAAAGCATGAACAGTATTTATGGAAGACCCATCAACGCAGTATATGCCGAAGGGTTTACAGCCAACCGATACATTGGTGTAGCTGATTTATTTAATTTACAATAAAGAAAAAGAAATAATTATGATGAATCAATCTGCATTCACCTTAGTGAATCCGCAAAACGGAAACCTCGCTTTTAAACTATTCTCTTTTGAAGACAATGCTCATTTCGATCACATTCAACGGAATAATTACTTTTCATTGATATGGGTGCAGGAAGGCAATGGAAATGTAAAAGCTGATTTTTCGGAATATGAATTTGATGCAAATACTTTATTTGCCTTTTCGCCCTACCAGCCGTATATGATTACTGCCAAAGTACCCATCAAGGGAATTGCTATTTATTTTCACTCCGAATTTTTCTGCATCTTCAAGCATCACAAAGAAGTTTCCTGCAATGGTGTGTTGTATAATAACATTTACAATCCTCCTTTTGTAAAAGTAGATGAACCATCTGCCGCTACGTTCCAAATGTTAAGTGAGCAGATAAAAACCGAAATGCAAAACACTGATCTTGCCCAATATGAATTACTGGTTTCTTATCTCAAAATATTTTTAATTAATGCAGCCCGTTTAAAAACGCAGCAACAACCGGAAGCAGCGGAGGTGTTAAAAAATCAGAAAGAACCGTTCATTTTGCAAAAGCTGAAAGATGCTATTGAAGAAAATTTTAAAACGAAGCATTCTCCTGTCGATTATGCCGAACTGCTATACATCACACCCAAAGCATTGGCAAAAATCACTAAAACACATTTTAATAAAACACTTAGCAGTCTCATAAACGAACGCATCATCATAGAGGCAAAACGGGAACTATATCTTACCGACAAAACGGTGAAAGAGATTGCCTACGAGTTAGGTTATGAAGATGAATATTATTTCAGCCGTTTCTTTAAGGTAAATGCAGATGTCTCGCCGCAATTGTACAGGGAAACGGTGGGGTATGCAAAGGCGATAGCATAAAAATTATACGCTTAATTGTCAATGAGGAAAAAACTCATCTATAATTTCCTTAGCCAACGCCACCAAGTCAGGCACATTTGCAAGGCACACAAAGCCGAAACACAAAAGCCAACCTTGCAAAAGAGCCTGCCTTGTTCCTACGCTTCCGGGACACACTCTGCCACGGTTGACACAGACTTTAAATTTGAATGACGAGAGGAAGGGCGAACATACAGTCGAGTAAGCAAGGGGATTTTCACCCCCTGCTCCTCACAGAACCGTACGTGAACCTCTCGATTCATACGGCTCTTCAAGATG
>JBGTNK010000273.1:0-1577 GCA_041743125.1 Chitinophagaceae bacterium | reverse complement strand
ACTTCGTGGTGAAAATTAAGCATTCCGATTCCTTTGTCGGTGTGCGCACCGAGACTGCTTAAATGCACCGTTTTTTTTACGCCCGATTGCAAAATGGCTTGCACATAATTTCTAGCAATACGGGTATAAAACGCAAAAATGTCAAAGCTTTGATCAAAGAGATCGAAAGGAGGTTCCATAACATAAGCGATGTCTGCCCCTGTAAACGCTTTGGCAAGAAAGTCGGCATCTTCTATTGTGCCAATGGCAGCTTTGGCCCCTAATGCTTCAATATCTTTTTGCTTCTCCGGATTATGGCTGATAACGGTAACCGAATGTCCTTTTTGCACCAACTCTTGCATAAGTGGTTTGCTGATGTTGCCCAATGAGCCTGTCATTACAATGTTCATAGTTCTGTTTTTTTGATGATGAATGATGTAAAGGTAGGCAACCGTCAAAAAACAGATTTAGCCAAATCTACTTTTGGTTTAGTCAAAAATGAAAATTGCTTTGATCAGAGCGCTGGCTGCAAGTTTGGTTGATTTTGTTAGCGGAGTAGTGAACCGTCAGGAGACAGTTCTTCGCTAACTTTACAAGTATCGGACTGCGGATTGTTAGCCTTGCTACTAACAGGAAAGGTATTGCCAAAGGCGGGGATTTCAGCACTACCATTTAATAGAATCATAAATGTTGAAATACTTGCGTCAGCCAAATAGTATTGCTTCAGTTCCTGCTTTTAGCAATAACATGTTATGGGCAGTTTTTTTATTGATTTTCTACTTTATCCTTTCTACATTTAATAAGAAAAAACGGAAAATGGTATTGATCGGGATTCTTTATTGGCTGTTCCTCAATATCCAAAATTTCAAATAATCCAAATTCTCCGAACTCTGACTGGATGGATTCTCTATCGTAAAAATACAGGTGCACACCTTCTACAATTTCGTATTGGTCTTCACTTATTTTTTTACCGGTTCCGTAAGTTGGCGCTTTTTTTGAAATCACGGAAAATATCATGCTACTATCAGGCAATAGCTGGTTGAAACAGTCTTCAATCAGTTTCTTTCTTTCAATGCCGTTCAGCAAATGAATCAATGCGTAACAAAATATACCATCGTATTTTAAATTGTCAAAAGGCATATCTGTTACAGAGCCGTGATAAATGGTCACCTCTGTTCCGTAATGCTTTCTTGCTAAAGCAATGGCGGTTTCAGAAATTTCTATTCCTGTTACTTTAATTCCGTTATCTATAAAAATTTGTGCGTTACGTCCATAGCCAACTCCCGGAACAAGAATGTTTTTAGCTCCTTCCCGAAGAAAAATATCTCTTGCCAATATCGCTGAATCAGAGGGCTCAAAACCCCACATCGCCTGCTTTTCTCTAAAACTGGACTCCCAAAACGCTGTTTTATCGTTTGGAGCCACTCTATCCTTTTTCGTGCTGTTCATCATTGTATTTTAAAATTGCTCATCGGTTAATTCTTTGTTGGTTCTAAATGAATTTATGTGGAAGCGTTATCTTTGGGGCAAAAAGTTTTATGCAACTGAGTAAAATGCTAGAAGAACTGCTGCCTTTGGCTGATCCACTGAAAGTAAAA
>JBGTNK010000272.1:0-10326 GCA_041743125.1 Chitinophagaceae bacterium | reverse complement strand
ACCTGTTGTATCGTTCACCACCCGGCTCCTTAGAGCAACGCAGCATACAACCGGTTGGATGGTGAAGGTTGCTCTGCTTCTCCCACCGAGAGGACTGCTCTCATCACAAAGGCAGCTTCGCTGGACACACACAAGGGGTTTTCTGCTATGCTGGCAGACGTAATAACAATGAACTGAATATCGCTATCATCTAATATCCGGCTGACGAATTACTATTTAGCTTTTTGTTGTTAACTTCAACTTCAGTTTTTCAAATCAACAGCGGTTCCAGGCTGGACAAGCAATGAATCCCAGCACAGCAGAAAGCCCTGCCCGTTGTACGCAACCCTATTTTGCAATCCCGTTCACTATCAAGTAACAGGACATATAATGCATAGTCCCTAACTGCCCACCGCACATTGCAGCACATTTGCAAGGCACGCAAAGCCTACCCCACAAAACTAACCTTGCAAAAGAGCTGCAATAGCCATCACTCGGCAAACATTCATCTACTTCACCGGATTTAAAAGAGTCATAGAGCTGTTGTGCTTTTATATTTTTCCATATTCTTTGATTTAAAATTTGAATGTAGATTTAAAAGAAAGATAGGTTATGTCTTTACCGCTTCCTGTTGCTTTAGTATAAGTACCTGCTTTAAAAAAAGATGCGTCAATAGCGAATGACAGATTTTTTGTTTGTTGATAGTTTGTTTCTATCACATAAAATTCACCCAACGATTTTTTGTTTGAACTAAAAATCAAATCAGGCCTCGGCCTGTTCTCCAGCATTCCAGGCGAATAGGTTCCGTCCTGATCACTATTTCTTGCCAAAAAGAAAACCTGTGCCAGTAGATTCAGTTTTTGAACAGGGTTTATTTTTATGTACGGATTTAAGCTTATGATATTCGAAGCTCCTATCGGAACTGCCAGGCCATAAGCCGGCTTGCCATACAATAAATTGTAGGTATTTAATTTTTTGTCTGCATTATTTTTATCCCCTGAAGCAGCATTAACTGCAAAACCAATGATGCCCTTTTTGCCGGGCAGTACCATCATATTTATGTCTGCTAAAACATTGTTGGCACTAATAGTTAAATCATTGAATTTACCCGATTGATATGCGCCTTCAACTTCAAAGTTGATTTTTTGAAACTTCGAAAATAAACGTAACCCATAGGTCTGTCTGTTTTCAAACCCGGTTTGATAGTTGTATTTTCTCAACTTAGATTGAAAATTAACGGCGTAATAATCTAACCCGATTTTATTATCAGAAAAATATTGCGTACCATACATACCAATCAATCCTTCTTTGAAACTCTGGTCATCAAAAACATATTGTTTAGAAATTGTTTTTGAAACTGCGAAGAAGTCAATTCCCCCGTTTTTAAATGTTCTTTTTATTATAAGGCCATCAAATGCCTGTCTCGTGTTTGGCCCTTCTCTTACTGTAAGTAATCTATGGTTGCCATAAAATAATTCCTGTCTTCCCAATCTGAATTTCCAATAGTTTACTTTTAGTTCAACAAAAGCCTGATGCAGGCTTAATTGGTTTTCGTCAATTTCGGGAACAACCGGATTGTTATTCAAAAAACGAAGTGTATTGTTGATTTGGACAAAAAAACGAAAATGATTACCTAATTCAATATTTGAATGCAGCATTAACCGGTGCCAAAGCTGATTAGCCGAAATATCTTTATACGTTGCTGGCACATCTCCAAAGTTTATATTGTTATAAATCTGAAATTGCTCTCGTAATTCTCCCCCAAAGGAAATGTAATTTTTATTCCGGATAGAAATATATTTCAGATGGCCAATCCCTTTTTTAAGGCTGTCATTTTTAAAATGTGTAAAGTTATCTTCATAGCGTAAAAGACTGATCTTATTTTGCGCTGATGCAGCAAAAGTTGCCATCGTAATAGCGAGTGTTATGGTATACACTATGTAATTAAGGTTCTTCATAAGTATTTTGATTTATCTTATTTTCCCGATGTCTGATTTTTATTTTTGCAGCGTATTTAAATTTATTTATAAATGCAGGTCATTACTATATTGAATAATGACCTGCCTATATATTCCCTTTTACGAATTACAATTAATAGGGTTTGATTACCTGCCCGGTATTAGCACCGAAAACTGATTTACGAAAGCCAAATTCCAATTGTTGCATGGTTACCGGAATATCGCCGGGAAAAAACGGAAAATATTGAGGTGAGTTCACAATAACTGTAGGACTTACTGCATTGATGCGGATGCCGTTTTCCAGCTCAATGGCTGCTGCCCTTACAAAACCTTCAACCGCACAGTTGGCGGCAGATGCATTAGCGAAGTTCTTTTGCGGATCATGAGATAAGGCACCGGTGATTAAGGTAAATGATCCCTTTGGATTGATGTAGTTCTGTCCAATCAGCACCAGGTTAATCTGCCCCATCATTTTTCCTTCCACACCCTGCCTGAACGTTTCGTCATTCAGTTTTTTCCAAGGACCAACAAAAGTGGGACCTGCGGTAGAAATAAGTGCATCAAAAGGACCAACCTTTTTGAACATATTTTCAATAGATTCTATGGAAGTAATATCTACCTGTAAATCGCTACCTGTAGTAGCTGCAGTAATCACTTCATGTTCTTTTTCAAATGCACTGGTTAAGTGCTTTCCCATAGTGCCTGATGCACCAACGATGATAATTTTCATTTTTGTAAATTTTAAATTGTTTATTTACGCAAAGCTAATTTCACCGGCAGGTGGTGTAACAGGACAATGATGCAGTTGTGCAGGACTTATGCGGAATTACGACGGAATGACTCTGGTGAATGACCTGTATGCTTCTTAAAGAACCTAATAAAATATGAAACGTCTTCATAACCGAGCAGGTCGGCTATATCTTTAATTTGATTAGGGGTTGCCAGCAGGTTTCTTTTTGCTTCCAGTATAATATGATCATTGATCAATTCTGAAGCTGTTTTGCCAATAGAGGATTTAGTGATCTCATTAAGCTGATATGGAGAAAGGTTCATCAGATCAGTGTACTGAGATACCAGCTTATGGGTGGCAATGTGTTTATCTAATAATTCTAAAAACTCTTCGAAGCGTTCCTGAGTATAGGAGTTGGCAACTGATGGTGCGCCTTTAGGATTTGCACTTTGCCGTACAAATTCAATAAAGAAAATATCGAGGCTTGATTTAATCACTTCCTGATACCCTTCTTCCCTGGCTGTATGTTCATCCAACATGGAGCCCAGTATCGCCTGAAGCTTATCAAAGCGGGCTGTTTCAAGCTCACAATAATTTTTGTTGCTTGCTTTTCTTAAGCGTTGATTTGATAACTTGTCTTTAGGTTGATAAAAATCATTATTAAATTCAACCAGGTAGCCCGTACTCCCAGCTTTCAATTGAAGCTGGTGTACCTGGCCGGGACGTATAAAAAATACCGAATTGTCCAGCACCTCATATTCAACAAAATCTATTTCATGCAGGCCTTTACCTTTTTTTAGTGCCAAGATAAAAAAGAAATCATGCCTGTGTAGGTCATGCATTAAATCATCATCCCCCATAATATCTTCCATCCGGCGAATTTTAAAACGTCCGGTAGTTGCCAGCTCCTGTTGATTCGGAGTAATCTTTCTTATGGGAATTTTCTTCATCTTGGCTTAATTACCGATACTGTTATGGAGTTAGTTTGTGTTGATACTTTGTAATAACCCAAAACTGAAGCCGACTGATACCGAAGTTGAAGTTAGCAACTAAAAGCCAAATGAAATTTGGCTAGTTTAATATCAAAATTCTTCCAAAATCATTTTCTTGCTAATCGTCATTCCTGCACTTGCACCCATTGCAACCGCATTAGCTACAGTACGCATCTTAGCAGCATTGTCGCCAATTGCAAAAACTCCTTTAATGGAAGTTTCCTGAAAGTTGTCGATTTTTATATACCCTTCTTCAGTTAATTCGCATCCCAGCGACTCAGGTATTTTGCAAAGCTGTTCAAAAGGGCTTGGCGCATAGATGGCTTTTATAGAAGTTTTGGAACCGTCTTTGAAAATGATATTTCGCAAATAGCCATTGTTATGTTCCAGGTGCTCAATTTCCTTTTCAACTATTTTAATCTGATGCTGCTTAAGTTTTTCTCTTTGCAGGGCAGTTAAGGTTACAATTCCGTTTGTGAAAAGGGTTAGATCTTTTGTCCAGTTAGAAATTAGCCTTGTAAAATCGAAAGCGATTTCTCCATTGCCAAGGATACCGGTTTTTCCATTTCGAATTTCGTAACCATGACAATATGGACAATGAACAACTGAAATACCCCAACATTCAGATAAGCCACTAATATCTGGAAGCAAGTCCTTGATACCTGTTGCGAAAATTAATTTCTTTGCGGCAAATGTTTGACCAGTCGTTACCTGAATTTCAAATCCTTTCTCTGTTTTAGTACCAGAGACAGCCGTGGCGTCAAAGAACATAACAGTATCATACCTTCTGACCTGCAGGTTAGCTACCGCAGCAATTTCGGCAGGCGTTTTTCCATCATTGGTAAGGAAGTTGTGCGAATGAGGTGTTTGCCTGTTGCATGGCTTTCCATCATCAATGATTAATACTTTTTTCAAAGCTCTTCCCAGCGCCATGCCGGCGGCAAGCCCCGAGTAACTGCCTCCAACTATTATTACATCAAAATTATTGCTGCCTGTCATTGTATTGTGTTTTAAAATGTTTACCAAAGGGAATGGCATAAATGTAACTGCTGTAGCCTTGCTGCTTAGTTTAATAAATTCACGCCTTGGTAATGAAGTCATGATTGTGTTACTGTTTTATTATGACTTTTTGTTTTTTGTTGAAATCCTTTTAAGGATTGAATCTACAATAGGCACCCCCACAAACATCATCCACGGCACCAATGAGATTGTTAACAGGAATGTTCGTTGATACAATGGCATTGCTGATAAATGTTGACCAAAGAGGTAGTAAAACAATGTGATGGATGGATAGATTACAACCCAAATCTTTAAGGAGGCAATCAGTTTCATTTTTGTTTTCATAATTTTTCTTTTAATTATTTGAACACAAAAGTACTTTTAGCGAACACTATTATTATAGGACAATAATGTAGTTTGGTAGCACTCTTACTAAACTCTTCCCTTCAATAAAAGAACTTCATAATTATCCCATTTTACTCCTTCATCGTCCTATCTGCCCACTTAAAAGTGCAGGTACATTTGTTCATTAATAAACACTTAAAATGTAAATCATGAAAAAAATTATTATCTTTTCCCTGATTGTTATTTCTTCAGGCAATGCTTTTGCTCAAAGCAAGTTTTCAAAACACGAACTAAGCATCAATGGATTTAGAAATCCATCTATAGGTGCTGAATACAGGTACAAGCACATATCTGTACATGCTGGTTATTATCCTACCAATTTTGAAAGCAGTATCACCACCGAATTTATCAGAACAGGATTGACATATTGGTTTTTGCCTGTTGGTAAAAAAGAAAATCCCTCTTCGTTTTACGGATCGCTTTCTTATGCAAGAGGCACAAGCCGGGATTACAAAAACCTGAATGCAGGTATGGCGGAAGCGGGCTTTCGATGGATGCTGTATAGAGGTTTAAACCTTCGGATAGGTGTTGCAGCTTTAAAAGCTGAGGGGAAAGATGTAAAAGTTAATCCTACACCCGGTATCAGCTACTCTTTTAATTTTTAAAGGAAATAAAATGACAGCACAAAAAAAGATTGGTTATCTGTTGATATTGGGTGCAGTTGGTGTTTTTGTACCCTATATTATACTTACCATCACATTCAATTATCCGGATATTCTCAGACAAGAAAGCGGCATCATATTAACCCGGTTTCACCAGGGAGGAGCGGCGCATATTTTTACCTGGTTAGCTTTTGCTTTGTTGGGTTTACCCCTGTTGATTGCTTACTCATTAATAGGACAAAAACTTGAAAGCAAAATGCCTCAGATGAAATGGGTAACTACTATTGGCATTATTTCAGGGGTAGTGCAGATCATTGGTCTTTTGCGTTGGGTATTTGTGGTGCCGGTGTTGGCAACAGAATTTGTAAACACAGCATCCTCCGCCCGACAGGAAGCAATAGAAATTTCATTTAAACTGATTCACCAATTTGGTGGCGTATTACTAGGCGAACACTTGGGGCAGCTTTTTACAATTATCTGGACTGTTTTTATATCATTTGTATTATTGAAAGTAAACATCATCCCAAAATGGTTAGCCTGGTGGGGTTTCATAGCATCAGCAATCTATTTTCTTGCACAAGCAGAATTATTTGCAACAGTAATCCCCAGCTTTCCGGTGATTGACATGGCCGGATTTATAGGCAGTACACTTTGGCTCTTATGGTTAATCCTTATTGGTGTTAAGTTCATCAAGGCGGGTAAAAAGAATATTCAGTATTTACAATAAAATAACCTGTTAACCATGAAATTATCAGTCTTTAAAAATAGTAAACAACAATTACGTAACATCTGGTGGGTTGCCATTTTCTTTCTTGTGCTGGCGGCTATTACCTTTCCAATGATACTTCTTTCACAGTATTATAAATTTGAGATTTCTATTTTATACCAAGCAGTTATCGTTATCGTAGCATCGTTAATTTGCCAGTTATGGCGAAGAGAACCATTAAGTGATTTGTTTGGTGCATTTAATTTCCGATGGCTGAAGACACTTGCATTAGGTTTACTAACCGGTGCTGCTTTAATGTTTACACCATCATTAATTCTATTGGTTCTTGGTTCAGTAACCTGGCAAAATAATACCATTGATTTATTGCCGCTTTTATCAATCACAATAATATTTGCAGGAGTGGCAGTTGCAGAAGAAGTACTTTTTCGTGGTTTTATTTTTCAAAGACTAATAGATAGCATAGGGCAATGGCCTACTCAATTAATTATAGCGGGATATTTCTTATTAATTCATTTGAATAATCCAGGAATGAGCGGTAGTATCAAAGTATTGGCAAGTATCAATATTTTCTTAGCCTCTATTATGTTTGGTTTAGCTTTTATACGCACCAAAAGTTTGGCCATGCCTATTGGCATTCACTTTATGGCAAATTGGGTTCAGGGTGTTGTTCTTGGTTTTGGTGTGAGTGGCAATGAGCAGGCAAGTTTATTAAAACCTGTATTTAAGGACGCACCTGATTGGGTAAACGGTGGTTCCTTCGGGTTGGAAGCAAGCCTTCCGGGATTGATTTGTGTTATTATTATAATCATCATGCTGTACAAGTGGAAACCTGCCGCCAATAAAAAAACTCAATAAATTTTAAACCTGTTTTTTATACAAAAAATTCCACTGCACCATAGGTTTAAAGTAAAAAATAATTTTTGCCCTGATTCATCTTTTTATCAGAATTAAAAATTAAATATTAATAAAATGAAAGCAATCATAACTGTAATTCTATCATTTATCACATTAGCAACAATTGCACAAACCAACCTGGTACCCGGTAAAAATTCTTTTGAAAAAAAGTGGATTAAAAGTCATGCCTATCAAATGACATGGTTTGCCATGAAAGACACTGTGAAATTTGAAATCGGTGAAGTTTCAACAAAAATACAAACCCATAAAAAGTACTTAACAATTATTACTGAAGTAAAGATGAAGAATGCGAAAGGAATATGGATTGATACAACTATTGCAGATATTTCAACCCTGGCACCTGTTCGCCATGCATCTTATAATATGCAAAGAGAGATGGTTTTAAACTTTGGGGAAATTGTAACAGGTTTTTATAATGACAAATTAAAACAACAACACACTATTATAAGCGACACAGCAGGCACAGCGTATTTTGACAGTAACCTATATCCTGTATTACTTACCTGGTTATCTCTTAAAGAAGGGTATAAACAAAACATTTCAATTTATGAATATAACCCATCCGGAAAAATGGGTGTTATAAAAGCATCCATAAAGCAAGTTACAAGTGGTACTTATGAGAGCAGTAAATCTGGAAGTAAGGATGTTTGGGTGGTAACAGTAGTAGATGAAATTGGAAATGATGAAAACGACTTTATGAATTACTACATTGATAAAAAAGACAGGAGGTTATGGAAACAGGAAATTAATGCAGGTGGCAGGAAGATGCTGATGCAGCGCAAAGAACTCTAATAATTAAATACAAAATAATAATATTCATGACATCTGCACATTTCCTTTATATCCCGATTATTTTTTCGCTTGGGCTCCTCGTGGGCACATTGCTCAGTTCATATT
Organism: Chitinophagaceae bacterium; assembly: GCA_041743125.1. Classification (GTDB taxonomy): domain Bacteria; phylum Bacteroidota; class Bacteroidia; order Chitinophagales; family Chitinophagaceae; genus Terrimonas_B. The sequence goes on along the minus strand of JBGTNK010000272.1, from coordinate 2,122 downwards.
CTGAAACGCCCATTGAGAATAGCCAAAAGCAGAATCCACAAATTCTTAAAGGCCGGGTGCTTTTGGGTTCATTTCTAATATTTATCGCGGTTTTTATCGGTACCCACTTTTTTAATGTACCTAGGTCATCAAAAGCAGTAAGTACTGCGCTACACGGAGCAGATATTTTTGACAAAAAGCCGTCTTTCTCAAGTGAAGAAGTATACAGCCGTATAGCCTCGTTTCCTATTGATGGTATTGCACTTTATAAGCAGTTCACCTATACAATTGACATTCTCTTCCCAATAACTCTTTTAATATTTCTAATCTTCCTATCCTTCTATGTGACGAATCGATTTTTAATATCTAGGCGATTTCAAATTGCACTACTTCTTATTCCAACTTTGTGGTTTATTTCTGATATGATTGAAAACTATGTCATATATTATTTACTCAATACACTTCCTGCGAAACATGAAGAATTGGCTGGTATGTTAGGTTATTTAACTATCATCAAATTCACCCTTTTACTTCTCTCCATTGCGATTCCAACACTCCTAAGAACTTTCGAAAAGACTTTTATAAGGAAATCAATTTCAAACACTAATAAATAAGGAACATTCTTACGAATAATATAGGGCGATAAGCCCAATTAATGCCGACATAATGTTGGGGGCATTTATAATTGATAAATTCTTTTAAAATAAAATGACAAATGATGAATACAAAATTATTAATGACAATAACTACTGCGATCTTGGGATTAGCTGGAGTAATTTTGAATTTTTTCCCGCTAGAAGTTTCCAATACTTTGCAAATAGACAAAGCAAATTCAATAATTTTTCAAATACTGGGTAGTTTATATTTCGCTTTTGCAATGCTTAACTGGATGACAAAAGACCATCTAATTGGTGGTATTTACACCAGGCCTATAGCAATGGCCAATTTCGCTCACTTTATGATTGCTGCGCTGGGGCTCATTAAATCGGGAATCAAAAATCCAAACATCCCGTTCATTTGGCCGGCAATGACTGCATATTTAATATTGGCAGTGCTTTTCGGCTTTGTACTATTCACCAGTCCAAAATCTAAAGCTCAGTAAATTTAAAATGATAGAAATAGCAAAAGACGTCTTTCACATTCCATTAATGTCAAGAAACAGCATTAATTGTTATCTTATTGAAGATGTGCTTATTGACGCCGGTATCAGAAGCTCTTATAAAATAATTCTTAAGGCTGTTCAGGATACAACAGTTTCTGCTCATGCACTCACTCATGCCCATGCTGACCATCAAGGCAGTAGTAATAGAATTTGTGAAGCATTAAAAATTCCGTTATGGTGCAGCATGTTGGAGAAGCCACAGGCAGAAACAGGTAATGCTACAAAAGAATACCCTTTTCAAAGCCATATTGTTACTAAATTTCAAAAGAAATATTGGGCTGGTGAAGGCTGCGAAGTTGCTAAAGTAATTAAAGAAGGAGATGAAGTTGGTGGGTTTAAAGTGATAGAAACTCCTGGACATTCAAGTGGTCATATTTCATTTTTTAGAGAAAGAGATGGAGTACTGATTGTTGGAGACACATTAGTAAACATGAATTTACTAACCACATTTGTTGGTTTGCACCAACCTCCGGGCTTGTTTACATTAGATAAAGAAGAAAATATAAGATCAATTTTAAAACTCGCTGCATTGCAACCGGCAATACTTTGTTTTGGACACGGCCCCGTTCTTAAAAATAAAGATGAGTTTAAAGCTTTTATAAATAAGATTACGAAATAAACACAACGAAACAACACTTTTAACCATCATGCAGTACTACACAGACACACATTATAGATTGCCACGTAGAAAGGGTATGCGTACAGTCGAGTAAGCAAGGGGATTTTCACCCCCTGCTCCTCACAGAACCGTACGTGAACCTCTCGATTCATACGGCTCTTCAAGATGCTTCTTTCAATCAGTAAGCGGGGCATACGCTCCAATGGGCAAACAATCCCGGCTGTAACTTATACAAGGTATTCAGCCATCTGCGGCTCTTCCGCAAATGCATCCGCTTGTTCCATTTGCACCACTTTTCAAGTCGTCTGTTCACAAAGCGCCACAGGTCATTCAGATCTCTTTTGATAAAGTAACAGTAGTAG
>JBGTNK010000271.1:0-2754 GCA_041743125.1 Chitinophagaceae bacterium | reverse complement strand
CCAGGCTCCTAACTGGACACCTGATGGAAAAACGCTTATTTATAATGATTCAAAAGGGCTTATTTATACTTTCGATCTGGCTACAAGAAAACCCAAATTGTTGAATACCGGTTCTGTTAAATCGAATAACAATGATCATGTGCTTTCCTTTGATGGCAAAATGATCGGATTGAGCAGTAGTGTAAAAGATCTGGGTGGATCCATTATTTATACAGTTCCGGTAACAGGCGGCATACCAAAACAAGTTACTCCAAAAGGGCCTTCTTATTTACACGGCTGGTCCCCCGATGGGAAAGACCTTGTTTTCTGCGGATCAAGAAACGGTGAATATGATGTATACAAAGTTCCCGCTGCGGGTGGTAATGAAATTCGCCTCACTGATACACCCGGGCTGGATGATGGCCCCGAATATTCTCCTGATGGAAAATTTATTTATTTTAATTCTACCCGCTCAGGCAGTATGCAGATATGGCGTATGAAACCAGATGGCAAGGACCAGGAACAAGTGACCAACGACGGTTTTAATAACTGGTTTGCTCATCTTTCCCCCGATGGGAAGTCCATGGTTTTTCTTTCTTTCTTAAAGGAAGAAGTAGAAGCCGGCATGCACCCTCCGTATAAAAATGTATATATAAGATTTATGCCCGTGGCAGGTGGTACACCTAAAGTTCTGGCTTATGTATATGGCGGACAGGGATCCATTAATACTCCTTCATGGTCACCAGATAGTAAGAAAATTGCATTTGTAAGTAATTCAGTTATGCCCTGAACCATGTTTAAAGAATTCCTGTTTCTATTTTTTTATAATTAAACATACTGCAGTCCAAAGTTTGAAGTCTCCGGCTTTTTTTTATTTGCGGAATAAAAAGCAGGTTTAGCTTAATTAAGAATGTAAACCTTAACTTTCTAAAAAATACGCGGATTGCTATTTTTTAAACTCATTTGTAACAAATTTTAGTTGTTTCATTTTCACTTAAAATACACATATATGAGATCAAGACGAGAATTTTTAAAAGTTTCCGGTTCACTTGCCATCGGCTCTATATTGTTGCCACAACTTTCAAATGCAATGGGTACAAAGAAGGTGAAAAATATAGGCATTCAATTATATGCCGTTCGTACGGAAATGCTGGCCGACGCAGCAGGCACTTTAAAACAACTTGCCAAAATAGGATATAAAGAATTAGAATCGGCACGTAGTGAAAAAGGAAATTATTATGGCCTTTCCCCCAAAGAGATAAAGAAAATTTGTAACGACCTGGGTATGACATTGCGAAGCGGGCATGTGCACCAGGATGCAAAATGGCAACAATCATTAGATGAAGCTGTGGAAACAGGACAGGAATACCTGATCATTTCATCCTTTCCTTCAAAAGGACAAACAGCAGACAATTATAAGCGGGTGGCTGAGGCCTTTAATAAAGGAGGAGAAGAATGTAAAAAAGCCAATTTGAAATTTGGTTACCACAATCATGAATATGAATTTGAAACTGAGAATGGACAGGTTTTGTATGATGTATTAATGGATAACACAGATCCTGCCCTGGTGCACATGGAATTAGATTTGGGATGGGTTGTTGCAGCAGGTAAAGAGCCGCTCAATTATTTTGAAAAATATCCCGGCCGCTTTCCACTCTGGCATTTAAAAGATATGGATTTGGCAAAAAACCATAGTACAGAATTTGGTAAAGGACAGGTTGACATCAAAGGCATATTAAAAAATGCGGACAAATCCGGCATGAAACATTTATTTATTGAGCAGGAAGAATATGCGGGTACAGCAATGGATAGTATGAAATATGATTTTGACTATCTTAAAAAATTAAGTATCCCCTGATAATAATTAGAAATTGCAAATAAAAAATTGAAACGCTTTTCCTGTTTACATTCTAAAATCATAAGAGCATGAATAATCAATTTAAAAGACGCCAATTTATCAAATTAGGAACGGGTGTGCTGGCCGGACTGGCTATTGCGCCTTTGGCATGCAATAACGAAAGTGGCAGCAAGCAAACTACCGGTGACAGCACTTTAGCAACGGGTGATGGAGCTAAGGGTGCAGCCTTATCTGCATTTGGATTGCAACTTTATACATTGAGAGATGATTTTCCCAAAGATCCCAAAGCCGTTCTGAAACAAGTAGCAGATATGGGATACAAACAGGTGGAAGGTTATGAAAGAGATAAAGGAATTTTTTGGGGAATGAGTAATTTGGAGTTTAAGAAATACCTGGATGATATTGGCCTCACCATGATATCTTCTCATTGCGATACCAATAAAGATTTTGAAAAAAAAGCAGCGGAGGCTGCAGCTATCGGAATGAAATACCTTATTTATCCTTATGAAGGTGCTGATAAAACCCTGGATGATTACAAAAAAATGGCAGATGAATTTAATAAGAAAGGAGAAATCTGTAAAAAGAATGATATCCGTTTTGCATTTCACAACCATGCCTTTTCCTTTAATCAAATGGATGGCCAATATCCGCAGGATGTGTTGATGGAAGGGACGGATCCGGACCTGGTGGATTTCGAAATTGATTTGTACTGGGTGGTTGCCGCAGGAGCTGATCCTGAAACATGGATGAAAAAATATGGAAAACGTTTTCGCCTTTGCCATGTAAAAGACAGGAGTAAATCACCCGTTGAGGATAATGGAAAAAATTCTGTAAACCTGGGCACTGGTTCAATTGATTACCCTAAAATTTTGAGAACGGCAAAAAATAACGGTGTTGAATATTTTATAGTAGAACAG
>JBGTNK010000270.1:0-26313 GCA_041743125.1 Chitinophagaceae bacterium | reverse complement strand
AAATCTGGTAGTAGAAAGCACATACACCAAAAAACGCTTTATAGTTTATTAATAGGGTTATGCCTTCATTTATTTAATCCCGTAGAAAAATCAATAGAATTTTATTTGTAAATAATCAAGCCTTCTACAACTCCTCCCAGATCTTTTTGGCAAAATGTTCAAGAGAAGGATCCCTGGCACCCATCAACAGCAGAACACAAGGAGATGCAAGATGCCCCCGAATTTCCGCAACAAGATCATTCCTGTTTTCTACAAAAAAGGCTTTTTTCCCCATCTGCTGTAAATCATTAACCAGGTCATTAGCTGAAATATCTTTTGCGGCAGTACCTCCTGCATAAAATATTTCACTCATCCATATTTCATCATTTGGACGGAGCGCCTTTCCTATTTCATTTACAAAATCCTGCCGCAAAAATTTTGTTGGACCATACCCATGAGGTTGAAACCAGGCGATCACCTTTGAAGCAATGGGTTGACAAGCTTCGATGGCAGCGGCACACTTTACAGGGTTGTGAGCAAAATCATCTATTAGCCAAACTCCATTTTTATTTCCTAATACCTGGTGCCTTCGGTAAATGCCTTCGTACTTTTTTAATGCATTGGAGCTGGTTTTCAAATCAACACCCAGGTAGCTGGCAACTGCCGTGGCCGCTAGTGCATTTTCCATGTTATGCTTGCCTACCTGGTTCAGATAAAAAGGAATTCCATTAATGGTAAAGTTAATAGAAAGGCTTTCCTGGTTAAAACCTGTAGCTATATACCCTGCATTTAAATTTTTATTTAGCGAAAAATCATGGTTGATATCCTGCGAAAGTTGCTGCGCCTGGGGATGAGATTGGTTAACGATAAATTTTTGACTGTTATTCTTAAAAGTGGAGAATACCTCCATCAGTTCTTTCATTTCCTTATGGTCCTTTTCTACGTTTAGTAGCAACCCTACTTCAGGTTTATAGTAAACAATAGATCCGTCGCTTTCATCAGCTTCAATTACCAACCACTCGCCTTCGCCTACTTTAGCATTCCCTAATTTGCCTTTTTTAATAATACTAACTAATCCCGCCCCGCTTATGATGCTTGGATTCAGGCCTGCATTTTCAAGTATATCAAAAAGCATGGCACTGGTTGTGCTCTTACCGCTGGTACCACCAACGGCAATAGTTTTTTTACTTGATGCGATAACAGCAAGTAATTCAGACCGCCTGATAATTGGAATATTCAATTCCTTTGCTTTTTGCACTTCACTCACAGTATCTTCCACTGCAGTTGAAACTACAACCAGGTCTGTTAATTTATTGATACCCTCCCCATTTTGAGGAAAACACAAAATATTCTCTGCCTCCAGCTTTTCTTTTATTTCATTGGATTCACCTATCTTAAAAAAGCGATCACTTCCGGAAACATCCTTGCCGATGCCTTTGAGATATTGTGCAATAGCACTCATGCCTGAACCCGCAATACCAATAAAGAAAGGCCGGTTGAAATCGTTTATCGAATTTATCATATCACAAAGTAAAAGGAATAATCAAACTGAAACTGTGAAATATGCTGGCAATCCTTCATTCCCGGTTTTTCTTTTGAAGAGATCTGATCATCTCCTGGAAATTCAATCCCCTTGCCAGGGTTGAAACTGCATGTGCAATCCTTTTTATCCGGGTAGGTTCTGTTTTTGCACTTTCTATCCATTTGCTATAATAATTTTGAAAAGAACGGGGCATAGCTTTAAGTGAGGCGAGTGCCTTTGGTTCATCCTCCAGGCAGGCTAAAAATTCTTTGTTTAATTCATATGGTTTTTTGTCTTCTTCTAATTTTACCGTAAGAGAAGATCCTTCTCTCTTCCTGATTCCCTTTCTCATACCAGCATTGATCGCCATGATAAACGCTCCTCCTCCCATAGGTAGTAAGCTAACGCCGGCAATCTTAAACTCATCGAGTTTACCTTTTACCCTGAAGGATTTCTTATTTCCGGGTTTTAATTTTTGAGCGAGATCTGCTGGTATCTCAATATAAGTCCACCCTGTTTTTTCACCCTGATTCTCAAATTTGTGGATAGTAGTATTAAACTGGATCATGTGTTACCTAAAAATTAAACTTATGATTTATTTGATAAAAAAAAGAAACTGCGGGTGGAAAACGTATAGACAACCAGTATACGTAACTTTCCACTCCGGAACAGCAAATTAAATTAAGAAAAGATCAGCAGGCTAAAATAAAAATATCAAAATGCAACAATACATTATGCATGCGTGGGATGATACTGGTGAAGACGCACTGGAAAGAAGGATGAAAGTACGTCCATCTCATTTTGAAAATGCACGCAAACTAAAAGAAAATGGAAATTTTGTCTTTGCCGGCGCTATATTGAATGATGAACAAAAAATGATAGGATCTATGATGGTGGTTCAATTTGAAACGAAAGAACAATTACAACACTGGCTGGATACGGAACCATACATCACAGAAAAAATATGGCAAAGGATGGATCTCCGGCCTTTTCGTGCAGCCACTGTTTAAGTAGCGGGCGTATATAATCCATCCCCTGCTATTTTTGCTGTAACCAGCAACTGGCCGGTATGGCGTTGCATATGTTCAGCAGCATGAAATAATAAACCTAAAACATTAGATGGAATTTTTTGCCGGCCTACATATCTTATTTCATAAATGGATTCGGCGCTCGTATGTTTCAACTGTTCAATGGAACGGTCAACTTGTTCATTAAATCGTTTCATTAAATTTTCAAGATTTTCCGTTGCATCTTCCGCACTTTCTTTTTTCAGCTCCATTAATTGAACTGCTGATAACTCTTCGGCACGTGCATAAGTAAACAAGCGGTCAGCCACTCCAGCCAAATGGCGGATATGGAATGCAACGGACGCCAGCCCTGCCGGTCGAATCCATATTAATTCGTTGGAAAAATTTTTCAAAACGTCCAGCACCTCCCTCCTGGATTGCAAAATTGCGTGAGCAACGGGTTGCAAGGATGGAATAATGTTCTCGATGGGCCCGGACAACCAAAATTCAGTTTGAATTCTTTCGGCCATTTTTCTGGTTTTAACTTAAAAAAAAATAATAAAATTACCTGGTACTGATTTCCTGATCAGGAATTATTCAATTTAAACAAACTATCTACAAATTCATGTTTGTCAAATACCAGCAGGTCTTCCATTTTCTCTCCCACTCCAATAAATTTCACCGGTATTTTAAATTGATTGGCAATCGCCAGAACCACTCCGCCTTTAGCAGTGCCATCTAATTTCGTAATAGCAAGTGCCGTTACATCAGTGGTAGCTATGAAGTGCCTGGCTTGTTCTACTGCATTTTGCCCTGTACTTCCGTCCAAAACCAGCATTACCTCATGAGGTGCCCCGGGAATAACTTTTTGTACAGATCTTTTAATCTTGCTTAATTCATCCATCAGGTGAGCTTTATTATGCAGGCGACCTGCTGTATCAATTAAAACAACATCAGCTTTCCTTGCTAAAGCGCTTTGCGCTGTATCAAAAGCAACGGCTGCCGGGTCACTACCCATATCTTGCTTTATAAGGGGAACTCCTGCTCTTTCGCTCCAGATGGTTAATTGATCTACCGCAGCAGCACGAAAAGTATCCGCAGCCCCCAACAAAACAGACTTACCTGATTTTTTGAAATTGTAAGCCAGTTTGCCAATAGTCGTGGTTTTTCCAACTCCATTTACTCCCACTACAAGGATTATGTATGGTTTGCTTGGCAGGTCGGAATCAAAAGCATAACTATTGGCATTAGGTGCATCCACTAAAATGGCTTCTATTTCATCCTGAAGAATTTTATTTAACTCTTCCGTGTTGAGATATTTGTCTTTTGCTACTCTGCTTTCTATCCGCTCAATAATTTTTACCGTAGTTTCAATTCCAACATCAGCACCAACCAGTGCTTCCTCCAGCCTATCCAATACCTCTTCATCAACCGTGCTTTTTCCGGCTATAGCTTTTGTTATTTTGGCAAGAAACCCTTCCTTGGTTTTTTGCAGGCCCTGGTCCAATGTTTCTTTTTCTTTCTTACCAAATATTTTATTAAAAAATCCCATAGTATCTAAGTATTAAACTATTTCTGCTGGTTTCATATCACAAAACAAAAAATGAAATTCACGAATCCAATACCGTCAAAAATAAACAGCCTTCCGGATTAATTTTCATGGCCAATTTCATATTCACTTTCCAAAAATAAAAAAGCCATCACACACATGGGTATGACAGCTATTATCATTATTCCCCCCATACTGGGGACAGGGTTTATTTTTGAGCCAGGAAATCTTTTACTTTATCCTTGTGCAATATTTGCTCTTTAAAAGTATAAGCACCTGTTTTCTGGCTTCGAACGGCCTTAATCACTTTGGTGAAATTCTTAGATTCCGCCGCCTGCTTAGGGTCTTTTTTCTGAGCGGTTTTAGCTGCTTTTGCCATGATCTGCTAATTTGAAAATTTGTTATTCTAATTTGAAAACATGCTCATTTATTCCAACAACACGTTTACCGGTTTCCTTAATGTTACTTGATCTCTTTGTGAACAGTCACTTTCTTTAAGATTGGATTGAATTTTTTCAACTCTAATCTCTCAGGATTGTTTTTTTTGTTTTTAACAGTGATGTACCGGCTAGTCCCTGGTTGACCACTTGTTTTGTGTTCAGTGCATTCCATTATCACTTGTACACGGTTGCCTTTCTTTGCCATTTTCTTTTATTTGAAAATTTGATATTCGAAATTTGATAATTTTCTGGGAACTTAATTTCAACCCTAAAAATCATCCATTTCTAAAATGATACTATATCTTTTCGCCGTTTGCTCTTAGTTCTTTAACCACACTAAAAAGACCATTCTTATTGATAGTCCTGATAGCATCTGCAGATAATTTAAGGGTAATCCATTTATCCTCTTCAACCAGGTAAAACCTTTTCTTTTGCAAATTGGGCAAAAACCGGCGCTTAGTCTTAATATTTGAGTGAGAAACCTTGTGTCCTCCCATCGGTACTTTACCGGTAACCTGACATACTCTAGCCATAACGAACGAAATTTAGTCCCGAAAAATTCGGGAGGCAAAGGTAGGGGAACAGGCTTAATTAATACAGGGATGTAAAAGGTTTTTTGGATTTTTTTTGCTTCTATTCCTCAAATGGGCCCTAATTAACCTGAAAACACAAAAATAGACGAAATAATCAGGTCTTGAATGCTGAAGGAAGGCAATAAATAATTCATTTTAGGATTGGTAATTTCTTAGTTCTTGCCGGGTTAATATTGTCAATTGCCTCATTTCAAATACCTTCGCCCCTCATTTACACCAACATTAATTAATCAACCAATTAACAAAATATGGCATACGATGTAGTGGTTATCGGAAGCGGCCCCGGTGGATATGTGGCGGCAATCCGGGCATCCCAGTTAGGATTAAAGACAGCAATCATAGAAAAAGAAAGCCTGGGTGGAATTTGCCTCAACTGGGGCTGTATACCCACTAAAGCATTACTTAAAAGTGCGCAGGTATTTGATGACATTAAGCATGCAAAAGACTTTGGGATTGAAGCTACAGGAACCATCAATTTTGAAGCCGTTATTAAGAGAAGCCGGGGCGTTGCCGATAAAATGAGCAAGGGAGTTCAGTTCCTGATGCGGAAAAATAAGATAGATGTGGAAATGGGTTTTGGCAAAATAGTAGCTAAAGGCAAAGTAGAAGTGACTGCAGTGGATGGGAATAAAAAAACAATAGAAGGAAAACATATTATTATCGCTACCGGGGGCCGCAGTCGTGAATTGCCTGCTTTAAAGCAGGATGGTAAAAAAATAATCGGGTATCGGGAGGCAATGAGCCTACCTCAACAGCCTAAATCAATTATTGTGGTGGGTAGTGGAGCTATTGGTGTAGAGTTTGGTTATTTCTACAACAGCATGGGGACTAAAGTTACTATTGTTGAGTTTTTGCCCAGAGTAGTGCCGGTAGAAGATGAGGATATTTCAAAGGAACTGGACAAAAATTTGAAAAAACAAGGAATCGATATCATGGTGAGCAGTGAAGTGACTTCTGTTGATACCTCCGGCTCCGGCGTAAAAGCAAAAGTAAAAACAGCAACCGGGGAGGTAACAGTAGAGGCAGACATATTACTCAGTGCAGTTGGAGTAGCAGCCAATATTGAAGGTATAGGGCTTGAAGAGCTTGGTATCAAAACTGACAAAGGCCGCATTATGGTTGATAAATACTATCAAACCAATGTACCCGGAATTTATTCAATCGGAGATTGTGCTCCCGGCCAGGCCCTCGCCCATGTGGCCAGTAAGGAAGGAATTATTTGTGCTGAAGCAATTGGCTTTAACGAGAAAAAATATAATCATCAACCAGAAGCATTGGACTATAACAATGTGCCCGGTTGTACCTATTGTTACCCGGAGATAGCATCAGTTGGTTATACAGAAAAACAGGCAAAAGATGCAGGCTATGAAATAAAAGTGGGCAAATTTCCATTGAGCGCCAGTGGCAAAGCATCAGCCGCAGGACATACGGAAGGTTTTGCAAAAGTGATCTTTGATGCCAAATACGGGGAATGGCTGGGCACACACATGATCGGATATAACGTTACCGAAATGATCATTGAAACGGTTGTGGGACGTAAATTAGAAACCACGCATCATGAAATTTTGAATAGCATCCACCCCCATCCAACCATAAGCGAAAGCGTGAAAGACGCCATTGAAGTTGCTTACGGTGAGGCGATTCATTTATAACTGAAAAACCGGTATAATAAAATTTTTTAAGGATTATGAGGAAACTCGTAATCCTTTTTCATTTATAATATTTAGTGGTCTATTGGATTGTAGGGAGTGAACGAAATATTAATTATTTTTCCCTACCAGCATGGGCACAAACGAAAAATTATCAAATAGTTCTTCCTTAACCGCACCATTCTCTAACCTGGTGATGCGCATCATGCGCTGGACCTCTCCCACGCCAACAGGAATCACCATCATGCCCCCGGGTTTCAATTGTTCCAGCAAGCGTGGTGGTATTTCAGGAGCAGCGGCAGTTATAAGCACCCGGTCAAAGGGAGCATAGGTAGGCAACCCTTCATAACCATCTCCGTAAAAAAATTTAATGGCCCGGTATTTTTTTAAAAAATCAAATGTCTTGTTCTGATCAAACAATTTCTTTTGCCGCTCAATTGTATAAACCTGTGCCCCCAGTTCCGCCAGTACCACTGCCTGGTAAGCACTACCTGTACCAATCTCCAATACCTTCAGAAAAGGCTTCAGATCCATCAACTGGCTTTGGTAGGCGACGGTATAGGGTTGTGAAATGGTTTGTCCTTCAGCAATAGGAAAGGCCCTGTCCTCATAAGCCAGTTCATCAAAAGCGGAATCCAAAAAATAATGACGGGGGACATTATTAAGAGCATTTAAAACTTTTTCATCGGTAATGCCTTTACTTTTTACAATGTCCACTAATTTTTTTCGGAGTCCTTTATGCCGATAGGTATCTTCAGTTGGTCTTCTCATAAGCAGCTTGCAAGATAGTAACTCAAACTGCAACTGAGTTTAATTAGGTCTTTAATTTTCTCATGTAAATAAGAATTCAGTCTCGTCATCTCTTGTTATCTCAATTTTCAAGAAACAAACATATCCTGGATAACGAATGGGAGTATAAAAATGCCGATTATAAAACGCTTCAACGAAGCTCTTTTGAAAATGGCATCATAAATTGAAAGGAAGCACACATATAAGACTACTTAACAAGGCTGGACCGGATACTATTCCTTACCCAGGTACTATCTGTTTTTACTATAGTTTCTCCACTGCAATTGGTGAAATACACATAATTACTTCGATCATAAAACCTATACACTTTACAACCCTCATGTTCAAAAAGATAATCTACGATATACGTTTTATTATTCTCCGGTTTTTGAGTTTGTAACGGAACTTCAATGGCGCAGCCTGCTGCCAGGAATAAAATACCAGGTATAAATATTTGCATGGTCTGATTTTTCAGAAAAAATAACCCGGAAAACTGAAAACCAGCGTAAAGGAAATGGTAAGATTAGGATGCACCCAACTTTTTTATGAAATTGATAAGATAAAAAAATGGTTGCCAGTATTGGATAGGCCGGCAACCATCTTCATAAGTCAGTATTATTTCAGTTTCATATCAGAAATGATCGCTTTTATTTTTTCATCTAGTTTCATATTTACAGCATCAAATTCCGAAGCGCTTTCTAATTTTTCATTGATGCTAAAATAAAATTTGATCTTAGGTTCTGTACCACTTGGCCTGGCGGATATAAGAGTACCATCCTGTAATAAGAATTGTAACACGTTTGATTTAGGTAAGGTAATGGGCCACTCCTCTCCTGTCTGTGGGTTCTTTCCCTTGCTTAATTCATAATCCAATAATTGTACGACAAGCGAGCCATTGATAGTTTTTGGTGGATTACTGCGATAGCTTTCCATCATGGCGGCTATTTGCTGCTGGCCATCCATTCCTTTTTTTGTAATAGAGATCAGATCTTCTTTGTAAAATCCGTTCTCCAGGTATAATTCAATTAATTTTTCAAAAAGACTTCTTCCCTTATTTTTTTCATAAGCCGCCATTTCACACAATAATGCCACAGCACTTACCGCATCCTTATCTCTTACTTTGTCGCCGATCATCAGTCCAAAACTTTCTTCCCCACCGATGACATAGTTTTCCTTCCCTTCCTTTTCCTTTATCATTTCCGCAATCCATTTAAATCCGGTCAGCACATTATAACAGGCTACATTATTTTTCTCCGCAATCCTGTTGATCATTCCTGTGGTCACTATGGTAGTGATCACCATATCGTTTGGTTGAGCAATGCCTTTGGCTTTCCTCGCTTCCATTACATAATTAAAAGCCAGTACAGCTGTCTGGTTGCCATTCATCAACACCCATTGACCATGGTTATCTTTAATACCAATACCTACACGGTCTGCATCCGGATCAGTACCCAGCAATATATCCGCATCCAGCTCTTTTGCTTTGGCCAGGCCAATACTCATGGTTTCCTTTTCCTCAGGGTTTGGATAACCTACCGTAGGAAAATTTCCATCAGGCTTTTTCTGTTCCTCCACTATATGCACATTCGTAAATCCAAATCGCTTCAACACATCCGGCACCAGGGTAATACCTGTACCGTGGATAGGAGTGAATACAATTTTAAGATCGTGCTGTTTTGCAATTACATCCGGGTAAACGCTTAACTCTTTTACCATGTCCATATAGGCATCATCTATTTCCTTCCCGATGATGGTTATATTATCTTCACCCCCATTCCATTTTACATCATCTATAGAAAGAATTTTGTCTACCTCTTTGATAACATTTTTATCGTGTGGCGGTACCAGCTGGCCGCCATCATTCCAATAGGCTTTGTATCCATTGTATTCTTTAGGATTGTGCGAAGCTGTGCAGACTACACCGCCCTGGCATTTAAAATGACGGATAGCAAAAGAAAGTTCAGGAGTTGGACGCAGGTCTTCAAATAAAAACACCTTAATGCCATTAGCAGCAAACACACTGGCTGTTGTCTCGGCAAAAAACCGGCTGTTGTTTCTACTATCGTGTGCTATGGCTACCCTTATTTCTTTGCCTTCACTGCAAGATTTCAGGTAATTGGCATACCCCTGTGTGGCCATGCCAATCGTATATTTATTCATCCGGTTGGTGCCTACTCCCATAATTCCCCGCAGGCCTCCTGTTCCAAATTCAAGGTTTTTATAAAAAGCATCGGCCAGTTCTGCCGGGTTTTCTTTTTCCAGTTTTTTTATCTCATCCGTGGTAGCCTGGTCAAAGCTTCCATTGAGCCATTTGTTGATTTTGGTTTGAATTGTTGCATCCATATAGCATATTTATTGTGATTGAAATCATTTACATGACAGGGGGATGAAGTTATAGATTTTTAACAAGCAAATCTATTTAGAACAAGGAAACGTATTTTTGTTTTATGAAGCCTTTGCCTGTGCAAAACTCCCTGGTTGACCGATCACTCCATTTATCATTCAGAATAAAACTCCTCCTGTTTTTATTCTGTAGCGGTTTGATGATTTCATCCCCGGCACAGGATTCCATTACTAAACATAGCCCGGCTCCCATTTCGGATCTGGTGTTTGCACCTGAACCTATAAAATCGCATCCTGATTTCAAAAAAAAACGAACCTGGTTAATCACCAGCGTAAATGTGGCGGGATATAGCGGGTCACTTATAGCGCTTACCAATGCGTGGTATAAGGGATATACAAAAACCTCCTTTCATACATTCAATGACAGCAAAGAATGGCTGCAAATGGACAAAGCTGGCCACAGCTGGGGCGCATATAATGCTGGCCGCGGATCATCGGCCATGTGGAAATGGGCCGGCCTTCCAGATAAGAAAGCAGTATGGATCGGTGGATTGAGCAGTTTTGCCTACCTGACAACTATAGAGTTTTTCGATGCCAGGTCCGCCAAATGGGGATGGAGCTGGAGCGACATCGGTGCCAATATCGTTGGCTCCGGTCTTTTTATGGGACAAGAGTTTTTGTGGGATGAGCAAAGGATACAACTTAAATTTTCTTTCCACACAAAAAAATATAATGACCCCCTATTGGAAAAAAGAGCGAATGATTTGTTTGGGAAAGCATGGTACGAAAGAATGCTGAAAGACTACAATGCCCAAACCTATTGGGTAAGTGCTAACCTGAAATCATTTTTCCCGGAAAGTCATTGGCCTCCCTGGTTAAATATTGCTATCGGCTACGGGGCAGATGGAATGTTTGGAGGATTTGATAATAAATGGCCGGATGAAGCCGGTAATGAAATTTCCAGATTTGATATAGCCAGAAAAAGACAGTTTTACCTGGCTCCTGATATTGATTTAGCAAAAATAAAAACAAAGAGCAAAGTATTAAAGACCACTTTTGCTGTTTTTAATTCATTCAAATTTCCCACCCCTTCACTGATGCTGGATAATAAAGGTAAGTTGAAGGCCTATGCCCTTTATTTTTGAAAATAGAATCTGTTTTTCAAAGTTCATTGATCCATTTTCGAAAACAGGGAGCTGTTTCCTGGCTAACGATGATCTGGTGATGTAACTCGCAAAGAGAAAGATCAATCTGCAATTTTACTTTTTCATATGTTTTGTAACTTTTAATAAACCCAATATTGACAATATACTGCCTGTTGACCCGGAAGAACATATCGTGATCAAGTTCCTGGTCTAATTCGCCCAGGTGTTTATCGGCAATATATTTTTTACCTTCTTTGTCTATTACAAATACCAACTTATTTTCTGTATAGATCAAAACGATGTCGCTGGTTCTTAATACTATATTTTCCATCCCCTTACGCACGAGCATCCGGGTTTTATTTTTTTTCAAAAAGGATTGAACAAATGTAGACTGGCCGGCGAAGTGATTTTGTAATGTTTTATATTTTAAAAGAGTTTTTTTAATATCCTTTTCATCTACCGGTTTTAAGAGGTAGTCGATTCCATTATGTTCAAAGGCATTCAGTATGAACCGGTCATAACCGGTAACAAATACGACAGGGCTGTTTACTTTCACCTGGTTAAAAATGTCAAATGAAATACCGTCAGGCAATTGTACGTCCGAAAAAATAAGATCGGGTGCATTATGGGAGGATAGGTAGGCGATACTCTCCTTAACAGTAGAAAAAGAACCCAGTACTTCTGTTTCTGATGAGGCATTTAATAACATACGCCTGAATTCTTCGGCAATTAATTTCTCATCTTCTATAATAACTGTTTTGATCATGGAACCTTTGCATTATTATCCAACTATTCCTGCTTGTACATTGTAAAAATAAACAACAACCTATTAAAATTCTAGTCGCAATCGGCTAACTTGACGAATGCAATGCAGGGCCATATAAACAACAATTTTCTATGGATGAACAGCGCTAAAATCAGTAAGACATTCTGGTCTTTTGTAATTTTTGCTTAAACCGTAGTTCCCAATTTTTTTCATCATAACTTTTTTCGCTGATTCGAAGAACGGTTCCATCCGGTTGCTGAATAAACCCCTGCCGGGATAAATACTTATCGCCACTTACATTAAACGATCTATATATATACCAGTGTCCGTTTATCTTCCTGGTATCCCAAACCTGGTAGAGTCCATTATCACTTACCCATACAAAACCCCATTTTAAACTCGTTTTGTCCCATGCCCGCAAGGCTATGGATTTATTTCCGGCACCATGTTGCCATTCTTCAATAAAGGAGGCGGGATGCACACTTCGCTTTACTTTAAAATAAGAGGAACTATCTACCTGGTTATTTTCCTTTATCTCAAACCAGGTTCCCTCCCAAAAATCAAAGTAATGCGCCTCCTCAGTCAATATAAGTGAATTGGAATCCTGAGCCGGAGTATCCTGATTAAATAGTAAAGCAATGAAGAATAGCAAGAGGATCGTTTTCATCTGACCGGGATAATATTTGATTACATTAAAGTTAAATCCCAATCCCGGGTATTTATAAATATTCATCACAAGGATGGACCTTTCATACCAGAATTAAAACATACCTTTTTTACATCTTAATCGTTCCAGCCTTGCTAATCTGATTTACCATCAACTTATTTTGCACTCAAGTGATCAAAGAAACGCAGATCCCGACACGTAATGGCAATCATGTACAAAGTGATTTGCTCATTTCTTTGCTAATTATATTTTCCCATTCATTTTTCCCAATTATCCCGGCTATATTCTAAAATATCATTGAAAATTTTCCTTACATAGTTTGCCCAATCAACAGCATAAATTTGCGCATTCGCAATCAAAAGGATAAAACAAATCAAACTAACAATAAGGTTATATTACATAGCTACTTCAATTTTTTCAATAATAACTTCCATTTTGTATCGGATCTGAGTGGTACAAGATCCGGATCCTCTTCATAATTTTTTCGTTCATTATGGCCAAGGTCAGCAGCTTTGTTCAGAGCTTCAAAGGCTTTGTCCTTGTAGCCCAAATGCGTATAACCACAGCCACGGTTGTACCAGAAAACGCCGTGGGCACTGATGGCCATTGCTTTTACAAAATATTCATCACTTGGTTTGAACTTGGCCATATCAAACAACGAATTTGATAAATAGAGATACCTTCCACGCAATTGACTCCCCTCCGTGAGAATGGGAGCCAAAAGTTTGAACGCTTCATCATCCTTTTCGGCGGCAAATTTTATAAGCGCCTTCTCCATAATGATGTTTGCATTTTCATTCCAACTGCTTACGTTTTTAGCAAGCAGTTGGAATGCTTCTGAATAACGCTTTTGCTTTCGAAGAATAGAACTATAAATGACTGTAGCATCAAGACTTTCGGGATATAAACTGAGCCATTTTTTTAATATACCTGACGCACCTTCAGTATCATTTTTATGCAAGGCATTTATTAATTCATCGCCAAGAGGCTGTGCAATTTTCATATTAGCCCTTTCATCATTTCTCAATTCATCAATCACCTTCGCATCAATCCAAAAAATATCAGCCCCGCGATTCGCTTCAGACATGTTCCGGAAACTGCCAAAGAAAAGGTATTTCCCATCGGGTGAAAGTCTTGCAAATCTTTCACCTTTTCCTGAATTGATTTTCGGTCCCATATTAACAGGCATCCGCCAATTACCATTTTCATCCCGGAACGATATGTATAAACCAAGATAACCGTCTATCCCTTCCGGTCGCTGCGATTCAAAAATCAAGAAACTTTCATCAGGGGCAACATACGGACCATCTTCATAATCCACGCTATTAATACTGTAAGGAAGTAAAACCGATTGGGTATTTCCACCCTTTATCATTTCTGATTTCCGGATATTAAAGTTAGTTTCACCTTCTTCCCTTGAAGAGAAATAGAATGTCCCTTTTTCCGTTACTGAATGTGCATATTCATGTCCCTTAGAAATGGTTGTATCAAATGGTTGCGGGCTTCCCCATCCCTTCTGATTTCTTTCTACTTCCCATATTCGCATGTCGTTGCGTTCTGGATAACCCTGCGGAGCTTTTCGTCGTGAACTAAAAAATAATTTCTTCCCGTCTGGTGAAAACGAAGGATAATAATCATCAGCAGTTGTATCGGCAAATGACGGTCTTGCCGGCTTTGACCATTTCCCGTTTTCATAATTCATTTCTAACAAATAACCATGGTAGGTACTATCCATAATAGTCCAGAGAACAACGCTGCCATCCGGAGAAAAGGTGGGTGAACTATGTTCATAGTTATTGGTGCTTATAATACCAGGCGCAAAAAGTTCGGCGACCATACCCGGAGGCATTTGACCGAGATAGTCTAATTGACTTTCTTTTTGGGATTTGCAGTTGAGTAAAACTAAGGTCGCCAACAATCCAGTTAAGATTTTAGCAGATACATTGTATAGATAAGTAGAGTTCATGTGTTTATTGTTTTGTTATTTCAGTTTGTCAGGTAATAACTTGCATATTGCATCTGAATTTGGTTGAATCAAAACCTGAACATCTCCAGATAAATTTCCTCCCGTGTTAATTTTGAATCTTGCTGTTCCTCTTTCCTACTTGCCATTACTTGAATTTTTCCCTGTTACTTTATCCAAATTTTCTTCCGTTGGCCCTCTATTGATATATCGGGTTAAATTCATCCCAACTGTTTTGCTTTTTGAAAAAGCCAATATGCAATGACAAACCTGATAACTGGCTGGTAATATTTATTGCAGGCATCTACAATTGTTTCCATCCATTTTGCAGAGTAGAAATCGTAAATAAAAGCCAACGATGTGCAACAAAACCAAAGAAGCAAACCTGCTCCCAGGTAACGGTCAAGCCCTTTATTTTTAATCATGGCTACACCATAACAAACATTGCCTAAAGAAAATCCAATTGTAAACAGCAAGAAATAAACGTTTGATTGTGAGAGCCGGTGTTGAATTTCAAAGCGCAGGTATTGCAGTAGGCTCTCATCTACTGTCACCGTATATTTCCTGCGTAATCCGTTAATGTGCCAAAGGGTGTTTAACGTTCTTTCCCACTCTGAAAAAACAAATAATGAAAAGAAAATAAATCCAAGAATCGCCAACGCCCTGAAATGTTTTTCTATGACAAGTGCTACGCCCAGCATGGAAACCAAAACCATAAGGCAGTGAAATAGTATGATCCAGTTCTGCAATAGGTATAAGTTGTTTTTATAGAGCTGAACACTCTCTTCAAAACTATTAACAGCAATGTGGATATTATGAATAGCAATAGTTGTGAGAGCTGTTATAAAAGCACACACAGCAGAAAAATACAGATAACTCTGTCCGTTTAATGTATTTGTGAATTGATTCCTATTTTCCATGACTTCTTTATATCTTTTTTACTTATCATCATCAATCGTTAATTTCTCCTGGTATATTTCAATGTTCCGGTTCTGTCCCAGGTTTTTCCTTCATCCACCGACCTGAAACTTTCAATTGTAAAAAATTCATTGGAAATAATGAGATATTGGATTTTATGTAATAAATGAACTTCGTTAAGTTGTAGTGACGCATGTAAGGTCAATGAATCGTTTTCAAGTTTGCCTTCAAAAAGAATCAACACACCATGATCGGAATCTACCGCAACCCTTTGGTATAATTTTGTCCGGTTATCATTTCCCAGCCAACTTTTAAAATAGAAAGAATGACCTTGCTTTGTTCCTGTGTATTCTTCCTCAATAATGGTTTCACCAACTGCTCTCTTTATAACGGAACGGGCTTTTGATTTCTCCCAAGGTCCTTGCTTTGAAAGCCTCACATCTGATTCAACATCCCATTCGCCCGCAAGAAAATTTAAGGGCAGAAGTTCTTCCCCTATGATCATATTCTGTGTGAAACTATTCGCTTTCATGAGAGTGAAAAAAACGATAAAACAGATTTTGTGTTTCATAATAATTATTTTATTTCTTTCCATTCCACATTTGGCTTTACTTCAACATAATTTCAACTTCTGTTTTTTCGCCCCAATAAAAGAAATAGCAGTTTGTTCCTCCAGATGATAATCACTATTGCACCCAAACCAATTACCACCAATGCATGTATAAACCGGCGATGAAAAACAATGCGGATGTCGAATATAACCTTTCCTGTTTCCCAGTAAATCCAGTCATTCACAAATGAGTTTATCGTCACCTGCCCTCCAGTCATCATTATCGCTATACCATTACCGGTAGCCGGGTTCACACGCATGGATGCACCGGTTCTTGGAAATGCACCACCACTATGACCTATCACATAGCCACCGGAATTATTTTCAATATAGACTTCATGACCCAAAGCCCAGGATGAAGAAGTTCCAGGTTGAGGCGTTATCATCTGTTTCAATGTCTCTTTATTGAGCACCTTATTTTCATTGTAATAAGCTGTAACAAATTGAGCCAGGTCATGAGGTGTTACCCGAAGCGAAACCCCCGCCATATTTGCATATCTGCGATGCGGATGCGCTTGCAGGATCACATCGTAGTTGGTGACAAGGTTCTCTGTACATCCTTCAGCTATAATGGCATCCAAATCATAACTTGATTTTGTCATCCCCAATGGTTGCAAAACAGCTTCTTTCATATAGTTATTAAATGATTGATTGGTGATTTCTTCAATCAATAATTGCAAGACTGTATAGCCGGCACTTGAATAGGACATTGTTTTTCCTGGTTCTCTTACAACAATGGCAGGATGTGGCTCACCCATGTTTGCATCTTTTGGATATGTGAGCGATTCTTCCAGGGTCTGTAGTGCCTCGCCAGGTAAAAAGCCACTAAAGCCAAAGCCATCGTCAAGACCTGCCGTATGGCTCAACAAGTGTCTGACAGTTACTTTATCGCTATATGCTTCGCTGCCCGGAAATCGCCACCGCCTCAGATGCCGCATTACTGGTTCATCTAAAGCAAGCTTGCCATCCTGCACCAACTTCATAATGCCCCATGCCGTGATGGCCTTACTAACCGATGAAAGCAGGTAAAGTGTTTGGTCAGTTTTTACCGGAATATTTGATTCAATATTGGCCAGTCCAAAACCATGTTCTCCTATTACCTTACCTTTTTCTATTAATACCATAGCAGCACTGCCAAGCTTTTTTTGTTCCTCCGCATTATTTAATTTTTGAACAAGATGATTTTCGATTGACGCAATATCGCCCTTAAGTACAGGGGGTTTTTTTAGCCATTCTTCTCCTATAAAAAAACCAATTACAAGCAGAGCCCATATTAATATCAAACCCGTTATGCGCAGAATTTTTCGCATTTGCTATAGTTTAAAACCTATTGTTTCAATCGCCTCTATGATAACAATAGTCACCATATTTTACTCTGGTCTTCCAGAATTGTTTATTGCGGATACCACAATTGTATCTGAACTTTCCTGACCGGTTTCCCTCAGAAAAAAGCAGAAATAGAAAAAAGAATCAGGATAATTGCATAGCAAACCTATTTCCGTTAAAATTATATATCGGAAGAAGTTTTTCCTACCGAACCGATAGATCCGGTACTGATTCCTTTAGTTCAATGAGTGCTTTTATGATATATCCTGGCATAGCTTCCCGGATAAGTGCATGGGTTTACTTCTAAAATAATTTAATCGAGAAAAGTTTAGAGACGTTTGGGCATACAGGTAATTGTTCCTGTTAGCGAGGGAGCATCGACGATTGAAAAGGTTTGACAACCCTTCGCGGAACCACAACGATCATCAATTTACATCCTTGCCTTCTTCCAATTTCAGTATCATTGCTTTCACATTAGTTATGTTACCCTCATCCGGAGCCAATGGTAATGCCGCCTTCATAAATTGCAAGGCCTTTTTATAGTCACCGGATGCAGAATACGCTCTGCCTAAACCCACATTGGTCGTATAAACATTTGGAGATTTATTATAATTCAACTTAAATACCCTGACTGCTTCTTTTAGCTGTTTTTGATTGAGCAAGGTGCGGGCATAAAAATGTACCTCCTGCACAGTACCGTAGGGGATTGCCTCGTCCATTATTTTTTTTACCTCGTCCATCCTGTTCAACTTCATTAACACGGAAGCTTTGGTGCTTAATGTCAGGAAATTTTTTACTCCCATTATCCGGAAATTGATCGCACGATCCATCCAGGCAAGTGCCTGCTCCAGTTCAATAGAATTCCTGACGCAATAATTAGCTGCCGACATAAAATCATAATATGGACGGGTAGTTCTCAACTCGCTTTTAAAAGATTCCATCTGCATTTTTTGCACATCGGCCTCTACTTTAAATGGAATTCTCCTTTTTTCCCACGACATCGCAATTACTGCTGAATTATTCGTTTGGTCTGTAAAAACATACTCCAACCATTCTACGTTTTTGTCAAGGCTCGCATTTTTTACTTTTACTCTCAATGCATCTTGTGTTGAATCGTAATAAAAGCTTCCCCATGAATTATTCACCTTTGAAAATATTAGTGTACTTTCTGTTTCGGCCAAGGCTATAAAAAAACCGTAAGATCCCGCTGCCAGATCATGTCCTTCTATTTTAACAGGATGAGAAAACGACATGGTTGTATTTTCATTTGCTCCAGCTCTCCACGGTGCCGCATAACTTGTGCCGTGCCCCTGGTCGGCAAATCCATAATGTGCCACTGTTGTATTCCATATCCTTCCTTCGCGTCCTTTTACTCCTGGGCGACTATACTGAATAGCGATTTTTACAATACCGATCTGTTCTGATAAACTTGCTTTTTTATTACCTCCGTCGGGTTCAAGCGTCAGGGGCATGATCTGTGAAAAAGAAATAGTTGCAGAAAATAAAAAGATAAAGACAAGCATGAAGGCTTTCATTGTTTCATCAGTTTTGGTAAGTGTTGCTGGTTTTGCAATGCAGACATCCTTCGCTAAAATCACGACAGCATTATATGCATCTTCAATTTGGCAATAAACTTTGGTAAGCAAGCTTCCATTTATATAAACGGTAAGGATGTTGGGGTGAGAAACATTTCAGGTGCTTATTTTCACTTTTCGGAATTAAGCTGTCAGTAGATTACTGTAGTTTTTCATTGAGCATATTTTTACATTCGACAGGAGCAGAAAAAAATAACACTTTAGTTAGGGATACTTTATTGCAATTAAAAAATAAAAAAGTTATTTTGGAGAAAGATCTTCTTTGGTCAAAAACCGAACCGATGTATAAAGATTACGAAACACCCCGTTTTTGGTTAACCTACCAGGAGCCGCTGAAGAAATACCTCCAGAAAAGACTAAACGACCCGTCAGCTATCAATGATATTCTGCATGAAGTGTATATAAAAATTTTTCTTTATTGTAAACGATATGATTTTTGCTGTGAAAAAGCAGGAGTAAAGAATCTCCGATCCTGGGTTTTCCAGGTTTGCCATAATACGATGCTCGATCATTTGAAAGAAAAATCCAAACACACTTATCGCCACAATATACTTTCATCCGATATTGAAGATGTAAGAAGTAGTGAACAAATAAATGAATCAATTAGTGCGGAAGAATTAATTCGAAAACTCCCCTCAAAATATGCCGATCCGGTATTTCATGATACCATATTAATGATGAAACAGGCTGATATCGCACAAAAACTAGGTCTAAGTCTTTCCGCCACCAAATCCCGCATTTTGCGTGGAAAAAAAATGCTAAAGGAATTGTATTTGCAGCAGGAAGGAAATTAATTTCTAATTTTTTGCATCTTTTCATTGTTTTCTCAGTCTTGGGTAAAAATTATTGCCCATGAAAAAGAGAATAGCCTTTATGCTAACCATTTTTATTACTGGTTTAAATCTGGTTAATTCACAAACAAGTGTTTCTGACAACTCATTTGCCATCGAATCTTACAGCCATTACAAAAAATTTGGGATGCTTGATGGCCGTCCTGATCAGTCAAGAGCCTGGATGGACACCATTTTATTTCCTGCCAGGGAAAATGCCAGCGGCACTTTAGCTGCCACAAAGCTCCGTACCGTTTACCTGGTCAACGATGTTCCTGCTTTATTCGACATCCCGTTGCCTCCTGCCAATAGTTCTGCGCAAACAAAGGCCGAACTTGAATTTTTACTACAACTACAGGAAAAACGAACTCAGCAAGATGTTGATCGATTTCAAAAGCTTGCAGGCATCTTTCATAGTCCTAATAACTTTAATCCATACGATAAAGATTACGACCGCAATTTCTCCAGTCTTTTTCATGTAGGCGGTCCGCTTGGTGAATGGTACACCTATAAAAATCTGCCTCTTACAGCACAATTATTATCTGATGCATACCGGGATGCCACCTATTATTTTTTCAAATTGAAAGTGCAGATTGCAAGGGCAAGACCTTATATGCTGGAACCAAAATTGAAAAACCTGGAGAGGCCACCCCATGCCTCCTACCCCAGCGGTCATTCAGCAGCATCCTATGTAAATGCGTATATCATGATAGAAGTGGCTCCGGACTTAGGCAATGAATTCCTGCAAATGGCTGCGGAAATGGCTTACTCAAGGGAAGTGCTGGGTGTGCATTTCCCCAGTGATTCAGAAGTATCCCGTATCTGGGCACGAAACTTTGTAAATGAATTGCTCAAAACAGATAAATTCAACCAGGACCTCGAAAAAGTCAAAAAAGAAATTTCAGAAAAACAAAATCTTTTAAAAAAGAGTAGTATAATAAAAAAACCGAATCAGGTTTCTGAATCATCCTGCAGCAGTTCATGCAATTCGGAATCATCCTGTTGCCACAATTAGTAATGGTAAATGGGATAACAATAATTAGTGTGGCATATACCGTTGACTTGGGGTTAGTGAATAATTGTCAATAAGATTATCTGTTTTCCCTTGCCGGATAAACTTAAAATAAAAGGTGAATGAGGATGTATGAATTAACAAAAGTGATGAAATCGGGAATCATTTTTCTTGGATTCATTTAAACACGCTGCCTTGTGGAATAGCCGTCAGGATATCTTCTATATTGTGAAGGGGTGTATCCAGATAATTTTTTGAATACTTCATTGAAAGTGGAAAGAGAGTTGAAGCCGGCATCATATCCAATGGAAGCGATCTTATTTTCTTTCCCACTTTCATCTGTCAGCAGCATTTTTGCTTCTTCTACCCGATATTGATTAATATATTCATAAAAGGATTGCTGCATACATTCATTCAACACCTGGGACAAAGAGTGCCTGCTGCATTTTACCTTTTCCGCGAGCCTGTCAATGGTCAGTTCTGTGTCGAGGTAAATCTTATCGTTTTTAACAAGGGAATGTAAGGTTTCACAAATACGATCCTTTTCATTATTATTCAGTGTTGACCTGGCATATTTTTTTTTCGGTTTGTGTGCAACAAGTTTTGGAAAATGATTATCATCTGTTTCAGCTTGCCCTTTAATAACTGAAAAAATGACTGGTTGTTTCAGAGCCGAATAGCTGATCCAGTAAATGAAAAGGGTCAGCCCGGCAAATCCATAGCGGTATTCATGCCCGAAGGGATAATTTAAATACAGAAGATAAATGGCCAGCACAACCACGCTACAAACGATAAAAGACAGGAGTACAAAACTCCTAAGCCAACTCATCTGTATTAAACGGCTATCGGATAAATAGTGTTGCAATGACAACCGGAGCTTTTGCCAGCCACGCCATGCAATAAAATGGTATAAGGTAAGACTTAAAGAAAGAAAGAATAGCCGGACATGTGGGTTATATAATATGTTATCAATTGCAAAAGGAAGTATTTGAAATTGCGCCAGTGCTATGAACAGGGTAACGAAAATAAATGGCAGAAAATGCAAAATGGCTTTCAGATTGAAATGCCTTCTTTCCACAAACCCTTTTATAAGCAAATAAACAAGTGGGCCATACAATAAGGGCAGGTAATGGGAAAGAGCATACAAAAAAGGCCAATTATCCATCAGCCACAACTTATCCATTACTTTCAACGTGAGTTGCAGCAACATGATTGCGAAATAAAACTGCAAGAAAATATAACCGGATCTGTAAAGTTTCTTCCGAAGCAGGAACAGGAAGAATAGTAAACCCTGTATTCCTCCAAATATGATGAGAAAAATATTCAGTTGTATAGACATGCACGGGAATTGAAGGCTTTAAATTCCCAAAAAACAGTAATATCAAAACCGAATATTATATAAACGGCATTACCACTACGCCAGGTAGGCTCCTATTATTTTTTCGCCTGCCACTTCTACAAATATGTGTTCCTGCAATGTAGTGGCCAGGGACAAACCTGAATAATCTGAATGAACAGGAAATGAGGCGTGACTGCGCTCCACCAATACAAGGGATTGAATTTTCTTTGGATGATATGCAAGAAACGGCTTCAATGCATATAATAAAGTTTTGCCACTATTGGCCACATCATCAATAATAATGACCACCTTATTATTGCAATCAGCAGAAGGACTGACCACTATTTCCTTTGGCAATCTTTTATCCAGCGTAATGGTGATCAGGGATGTTTTTATCGCAGAGATTTCAGCAACCAGCCGCTGGATCACCTTTGCAACCACCAGGCCATTTTCCCGGATTCCCGCCAATATTAATTCTTCTTCCCCTGCGTTGTTTTCAATGATCTCAAGGGCCATCCGGCGCAGCTTCTTTTCTGCTACCTGCTGATCAAGTATGTAATTTTTGGTACTCGTCATAAACTATATAGAACTTATTATTTTGATCCGAATAACCCATCAAGCTTTTATTAATAGCCGAAACTGATTAAACTTTTAACCCTTTGCCCAACAACCCGTAAATTAGCGATTGTATTCAAACACTATGCAAATAGCCCAACAAATTTTATTTATCCTTTTAAGCGTTACCGCCATTGGATTATTTTACAGAAAGGCGAGAGAGATATTGCGAAATATAAAATTGGGCAGAGAAGAAACGATCAACGACAACCCATCTCTTCGCTGGAAAAACGTTTTACTCCTGGCTTTTGGTCAAAAGAAAATGTTCCGGAATCCCCTGGTTGGCCTGTTACACTTTCTTGTTTATGCCGGATTTATTATTATAAATATTGAAGTACTTGAAATAGTGCTGGACGGTATTTTTGGAACCCACCGCCTGTTTGCTCCCTGGCTGGGCAGCCTGTACAATGTATTGATCAATTCCTTTGAGGTGCTGGCAGTTTTGGTCATTATTGCCTGCGTGATTTTTTTAATACGCCGGAATAGTCTTAAGATCAAACGTTTTATTAATAAAGACCTGAATGGATGGCCCCGCAGTGATGCCAATTATATCCTGGTAACTGAAATAGTATTGATGGCTTTATTCCTGACCCTGAATGCCAGCGATACTTTGCTCCAAACAAGAGGTGTCGACCATTATGCCGAAAACCCAACAGGCTTTTTTATTTTTTCCCAATATTTACATCCTGCTATCAATGGAATGAGCAACGACGGTTTGGTAATGCTGGAAAGAGCAAGCTGGTGGCTTCACATCATTGGCATATACGCTTTCCTCAATTACCTGCCATATTCAAAACATCTTCATATAATACTTGCTTTTCCCAATGCCTGGTATGGTCGGTTAGAACCCCTGGGAAAAATGGAAAATATGCCTTCAATCCAGAATGAAGTAATATATGCCATGGAACCGGCAAAAGCTCCTGTCAATGTTGATGCAGGGCCTCCGAAAAAATTTGGGGCCAGGGATATAACTGACCTTTCCTGGAAAAATATATTAGATGCCTATAGCTGCACAGAATGCGGACGTTGTTCTGCGGCTTGCCCGGCTAATATAACGGGCAAGGTATTGTCGCCAAGAAAAATTATGATGGACACCAGGGACAGGGCTCATGAAGTAGGAAAAAATATTAAACTGAATGGTGAATTTAAAGACGATGGAAAAAGTTTACTCCACGATTATATTTCTGTTGAAGAACTGAGAGCCTGCACCACTTGCAATGCCTGCGTAAAAGAATGCCCCGTCAGCATTAATCCGCTTGATATAATCTTGCAATTGCGCCGCTACCTGGTAATGGAAGAAAGTAATTCTCCGCAGGAATGGGCTGCCATGTTTGGCAATGTTGAAAACAATTTTGCTCCATGGAAATTTTCTCCCGAAGACAGAGACAAATGGGCCAGGGAAGTTTAATGTTTTGCTTGATTTTTCATATCCCCAAGGGTTCCTGATAATTTTGAATTGCCGATTTTATGTACGAAGTACTCCTGAACAATATCAAACAAAAGGAAGTTGAGTTGACAAAGACTGAACAGGAAAAATTAAAAACATTTTTCATCCCAAAAAAAATTAGAAAAAAGCAATTCCTTTTACAGGAGGGAGATGTTTGCCTGAATACCACTTTTGTGGAAAAAGGCTTGCTTCGCTCCTACTCTATTGATGAAAAAGGCAATGAACATATTGTGCAGTTTGCACTCGAGGACTGGTGGATTGCCGATATATACAGTTTTTTTACCGGCGAACCTTCCTCCTATTCTATTGAAGCCATGGAAAATTCAGAGCTCCTGATGATCAACCGAAATTCTTATGAAGACATGCTGTACAGCATACCAAAAATGGAACGTTTTTTACGGTTATTAGTTCAAAACAGCCTGATAGCAACTCAACGCCGGCTTTCAGGCAAGATTACTTTATCCGCCGAGGAAAATTACAGAAACCTGGTGGCCGGTTGCAACAATATCGTTCAACGGGTACCGCAACATATGATCGCCTCCTACCTTGGCATTACGCCAGAAACATTAAGCAGGATTCGTAAACAAATGTCTACGGGCAAATAAATACCATTGACATACATCAACGGTATTACTTATCATTCATCAATGGACCGACGCGGTCTTCCGTTATAGCTTTGTATTTCAAAATAAGGTTATGGCATTAAAGAAAACAGTAGCTATCATAGAGGCAAATGGTGAAGGCATAGGCTTCTCCATAGCCAAAAACCTGGATAGCCCGGACTTTCGTTTACTACTGCTGGTACCAGGATTTGATAACATCAACAATCCTTACGAAGAAATAAAAGCAAACCGGCCAGGTGCAGATATTGAATTGGTTCAATGTGCAGTGGATGCCTGCTGGGAAGCCGATATTATTTTGCTAAACGTAGCCAGTCCGCTTGAAAAGGAAATAGTAAAAAAAATAAAGCAAGTGGCTACAGGGAAGATCATTATCTATATAATTAATGAAACGGTCAGCATTTTCCCTAATGACGACCAAATGATTTATGCGATTAATTTAAAAACTGTTTTACCTCATTCTAAAATAGTGACCGTTTACCATTCTTTTTCTCAGAATCATCAGGTAGGAGAAAAAAAAGAAACCGTAAAGATCGATAGTGAAAATGCAGAAGCTCTGCAAACAGTTAACTTATTGCTATCAGCAGCAGGAATCAATGTAACTGTTAAACAAGAAAAGAGATCATTCTCATACGAGTAATAAGTAAAAAACTAAACAAACAATAATCATTAACAAACAACAATTCAATTAAACAAAAAAACAAGTAAAACAAAGTATGAAAAAGTTATTATCACTCACCGTAATTGCCCTATTAACTACTACGCTTTTCGCTCAAACAACCTGGAAAGTGGACCCTATGCATTCCAAATTGACATTCACCACCACTCACCTGGGAATTTCAGATGTGGCGGGGCTATTTAGAAGATTTGAAGTAAATGTAGTAACCAATAAAACAGATTTCAGCGACGCAGTTTTTGAACTTTCTGTCGATATAAATTCCATTAATACCGAAGTGGAAATGAGGGATAACCATTTAAAGAGCCCGGATTTTTTCAATGCTGAAAAATATCCAAAAATGACCTTTAAAAGTACTTCTATAAAAAAAGTTAGCGACAATAAGTATGAACTTGCCGGTAACCTGACGCTGCTGGATATTACAAAACCTGTAACAATGGATCTTTGGTACAGAGGTACTACTGTCAATCCCATGTCAAAAGCAGATGTAAGCGGATTTCAGTTAACCGGTAGCATTAAACGTTCAGATTTTAACCTGGGCTCAGGATTTCCATCTGCTATGATCAGTGATGTTGTGAAAATAAAAGCTGATGGTGAATTTGGAAAGAATTAAAAAAACCTTCCACACTACTGAAAAATATATAAAATGAAAAAATTATTAAGTATATAGGATTAGGTAGAATAAGCACAAAGTGTTTTTAATATTGGATAGGGATGAGGAATTTGGTTCATCATTCTGCCTAAAACGTTATGAAAAATAGCTTTTCTGTTATTCCTTCTATTAAATCTAAAAACATACTCATCAGCGTAGGCAAATAAATATTGTTTAGAACATTTGTGGTGTATCCCTCTCAGCCAATTCTTAAACTGCATAATTTGTTTATGAAGCTCTTCCAGCGATTGCCCCATTTTA
>JBGTNK010000269.1:0-2005 GCA_041743125.1 Chitinophagaceae bacterium | reverse complement strand
TGAAAATTATTTTTGCCGAGCTGTAATGACCAATTAATATTACAGCTATTTAGTGTGGAATTTTTTGAAAAAAAAGATCATTCCCGTTGTTATTAAATTTTATTTGGGCAATATAAATAAGCTATTAAAAGTCCCATAGGGACGCCACACCGGTAACAGCAAAACAGTATAATTTTTGATAGTCCCGTAGGGACGTAATATAAAACTTCAGATTATGGCAAATACATACACTCAAATACACTTACAGGTGATATTCGCTGTTAAAAAAAGAACAAGCCTAATTCAAAAGGAATGGAAAGATGAATTGTATAAATATATAACTGGTATCATCCAGGCACATGACCACAAGCTTTTAGCCATTAATGGGATGCCCGATCATCTTCATGTATTTTTTGGAATGAGGCCAATTCAATCTCTTTCTGATCTGATGCAGGATGTTAAGCAGGATTCTTCAAAGTGGATCAATCAAAAAAAGTTTATTAAGGAAAGGTTTGAATGGCAGGGAGGATTTGGAGCATTTTCCTATAGTAAATCGCAAGCTTCCCGGGTGATTA
Organism: Chitinophagaceae bacterium; assembly: GCA_041743125.1. Classification (GTDB taxonomy): domain Bacteria; phylum Bacteroidota; class Bacteroidia; order Chitinophagales; family Chitinophagaceae; genus Terrimonas_B. The sequence goes on along the minus strand of JBGTNK010000269.1, from coordinate 1,451 downwards.
CTTATGTACGAAATCAGGAAGTTCATCATCGCAAAATCAATTTTTTGGATGAATACAAAACGTTTCTTGAAAAATTTGAAGTTAACTATGATGACCGATATATTTTTAAAGCTCCTGAATAATTATTACGTCCCTACGGGACTTTGTTTACCTCTGTTCTATATTTTGCTACCGTTATTTTGTCCCTATCGGGACATGAAGCAGAAGAAAAAAAACAATTTGAGAATTTGAAAGTGAGGGAATTTGAAAATGTAAATACTTAGGAAGATGATTATTTGAAAATTTGAAAGTGAAGTAATTTGAAAATGTAAAGGCAGACGAAGATGATAATTTGATAATTTGATAATTTGATAATTTGAAAATGAGAGGATTTGAAAATGTAAATGCAGGGATCGTACAGAAAATTTGAAAATGAGGCAATTTGAAAATATAGATACAGAGGAAGAGGAGAATTTGAAAATTTGTAAATGAGGGATTAGAAATAAATATGAAATCATTCGCGGCATTGGTAAAAGTTTTGGGCAGCAGCACAAAAACAAATGATAAGCTGAAAGCTTTATCCAATTATTTTTCTGTGGCCCATGATAAGGATAAAGTATGGATGATCGCTATTTTTAGCGGAAGAAGACCAAGAAGATCTGTTAATTCAAGATTGCTTTCTGAATGGTGTATGGAAATTGCTTCCTTACCTCCCTGGCTTTTTACAGAATGTTATTCTACCGTGGGTGACCTGGCTGAAACTATTGCCTTATTACTCCCGGAAAAAACAACCGCCGTACAGGGAGAAGAAGCGCTGCATTTTTATATTGAACAGTTGATGGCATTGGAAAAATCAGGTGAAGAAGAAAAAAAATCATTTATCACCGGCAGCTGGATGAATATGGACCGCGATGAACGTTTTGTTTTTAATAAACTGATCACGGGAAGTTTTCGTATTGGAGTATCACAAAAAACCATGGTGAATGCTTTATCAAAAACTGTGCAGCTGGAAGCGAATACCATTGCCCACCGTATCAGCGGCAACTGGGATCCTTCTACTACCCTCTTTCATGCTTTATTAAGTGCCGATACCATTGATCACTCAAGACCCTATCCTTTTTACCTGGCCTATGCCATCGAAAATGATATTGAATTATTGGGCAACACCGATGAATGGCAGGCCGAATGGAAATGGGATGGCATTCGCGGCCAGGTCATCAAACGTAATGATGAACTTTTTGTATGGAGCCGCGGTGAAGAACTGATGACAGAAAAATTCCCGGAGTTTCATGTATTAAAAGATCATTTGCAAAATGGCACCGTGCTGGATGGTGAGATCATGCCCTTTGCTGACCAGAAAGCTTTACCCTTTGCACTATTGCAAACAAGGATTGGCAGAAAAAATATAACAAAAAAACATTTGCAGGAAGCGCCGGTTGCTTTGATTGCCTATGATATCATAGAACATGATG
>JBGTNK010000268.1:0-29914 GCA_041743125.1 Chitinophagaceae bacterium | reverse complement strand
CATTTCATGCAAACCTTTATTTGTAAATACAGACCCCCTCCCTGCATTGAACAAAATATTATTTTCTAAAAAAACCACAGTCTCCTTCACAGCATGTACGGCAGTTCCTCCCCTTTCCAAAATAGCAAAACCTGCTTTCATAGCTTCTTCCAATCCCTCCAGGTAAGCGGCTTCCAGATCGGGTGTCATATCTTCTTTTAATATGGTACCGGCACCTCCATGTAACACTAAAGTATATCTTGACATAATTGATATTAACTAAATAAAAATTCGAAATTAAATAAAATGTGTGGCATGGAATTCCGGTTTTTTAAACAGGTGGTTAAAACAAGTAGGGCTCTATATATTCTGATAGATAAAAAAATTTAAGTGACTACCAACAAGAGTTATATGTGCTTTTATGTTCTTTTATTCTGCATAATGGCAATATAATAAACTGGTATACCAGCCAGCACAATTCCCAATCCCCATAATGTATAGGCTGGCTTGAATATAACCAGGAATACACAGAATGTAAGTCCTAAAATAATGTATAAGGCCGGCATGAAGGGATATCCAAATGCTTTATAAGGCCGTTCTGCGTCAGGTCGTTTAAAACGCAATATAAATATGCCTATAATTGTAAGAACGTAAAATAATACGACTACAAATGCAATCATGTCCAGCAGGTCATTGTATCCGCCACTCAGGCAAAGTAGAGAAGCCACAACAGCCTGTGCCCATAAAGCCCACTGGGGCACGGCATTCTTGTTAAGTACGCCTGCTTGTTTAAAGAATAACCCATCCTTTGCCATAGTATAATAAACCCTTGCCCCGGCAAGTATCAATCCGTTATTACAACCAAAGGTAGAAATCATGATCATGACGGCTATCACAATTGCTCCACCTGATCCAAAGATGGCATTGGATGCCGCCACGGCTACCCTGTCACCATCAGGAAATGCAATCTGCTCCAATGAAAGAACATTCAGATACATCAGGTTGACTGTAATATAAATAGCAGAAACAATAAGTGTGCCCAGGAAAAGACTAAGGCCGATATTTCTTTTTGGGTTTTTTATTTCACCAGCTATAAAAGTTACATTGTTCCAGGCATCACTACTAAACAGAGATCCTACCATTGATGCAGCAATGGCCCCAACTAATACTGTACCTCCAACAGGAAACCAGTCGCCGTGAGTCACAAAGCCGGCATTATTCTTTTCAAGCTGAAGGGCATCCAAACCTGTTTTCCAGTTCTCCGTCCAAAAACTATTTTGCACCAGCAGGAAACCGAGTATGATCAAACCAAAAATCGATAAAAGTTTTATAGTCGTAAATGTTGTTTGAATGATCTTTCCTTCTTTAATACCTCTTGTGTTGGTATAGGTAAGAAAGGTGATCAACGCAATGGCCAGTACTTGTGCAGCGGATATATCCAGGGTTCCTATATTAAACAAAATATTTTTTTCACCAACGGCAGGAATAAGGTAGGCAGTGAACCTGCTGAAAGCCACAGCAACCGCAGCAATCGTAGCAGTTTGAATAACGGTAAACGAACTCCATCCATATAAAAATCCGGCCAATGGATTAAATGCTTCTTTCAGATAAATATATTGCCCGCCTGCTTTGGGATACATGCCACTTAATTCACCATAACTTACTGCTGCCATCACTGTCATTAATCCTGTAATCAGCCAAACAATTATGAGCCAGCCGGCACTGCCCACGTTTCTTACTATATCAGTGCTCACAATAAAAATTCCTGAACCGATCATTGATCCCGCCACGATCATAGTAGCATCCCGAAGGCCCAGCGATTGTTTAAAAGAAGCCGTTGGTTCTGGCATTATTTATATTTTTTTATCAAGATAAGCCATTCACTCCATTTCCAAACTTCCGGTTGCAACAAAAAAAATCCTTCCATTTTAGGATGGAAGGACAATAGTTTTTAACTACTTTATGCTACTTTTTTTTCTTCTTATACTGTTCGTTTAATCCTTTTACAACATCTTCAGTTATGTCATAAATAGTGTCTTTATAATAAAACAAACCCTGCTCATAAGCAACTATGTAGGAATAGGTTTTTGATTTATTATACTCTGCAATAAAATCTTCAATTGTTTTTTTCAGGTTCAGCTGGCTTCGCATCATAAATTCCTGGTACTGCTGATCCATTTCCTGCTTTCGGTTCTTAATCCTGTTTTCCAATTGCCTCACATCCACCTGGGCTTTCTCATAGTCAGCCTGCGTCATGGTGCCTGCTTTTTCTTTTTGCTGGTATTCCTGTATTTTACTTTCATAGCTATATTGCAACTGTGAAAGCTGGGTAGACAATTCTTTTTCTTTTTTCTCAATCTCAGCCTGTACGTCTTTCACCAACGACGTATTATTTTGAACTGAATCCATTTCAAAATAGGCAATGCGGAAAGGGATTGCAACAGAAAGTGAATCGTTGACCGAACGTTTACTTCCATTTGAATTTCCTTCCTTTTTATTGAATTGAGCAAAAAGTAAGTATCCGGCAACAATTGTCAATAATACATTCCAGATCACCAATCCATTTTTCATTTGTTATTTTTTTAGATTTCAGGCCTGATGAAAATCTTCCTGTTGACCAATCAAGATCCTATATATTTATCCGTCTTTGGATCGGTCAGACTTTTTTATCAACCCCTGAAAAAAATTAAATCCAGGCCTGATAAGTTGCAAATTACTGGTTAATAAGCGGGCAAAGATAAGGATTCAGTGTACTTTATGATACACTTAACAGCCACAGAAAATAATCAGGTTCTTTTTAGATAGGGTAAAATTTATACATCACCATCTGCAAAAAAAAGGAGCAGGATAAAACCTGCTCCTTTATGATTAGCCTTTTTGAAAATAATAATTATTCTTCTTCATCAAATGTCATTGCTTCTCTCGTCGTTTGCAGCAATTCATATTCTTCCTTGCTTCCTACAATCATGTTTTCAAATTCACGCAGACCAGTACCTGCAGGGATGGGGTGACCTGTGATCACATTCTCTTTCAATCCAAGCATGTCATCTGTTTTTCCATGAATAGCTGCAGAAGATAACACCTTAGTTGTCTCCTGGAAAGAGGCAGCAGATATCCAGCTTTGAACACCCAGGGAAGCTTTTGTTATTCCTAACAAAGTAGGCGAAGAGGTTGCTGGTTGAGCATCACGGAACTCAACAAGTTTCTTGTCATTTCTGCGGAGTATAGAATTTTCTTCTCTTACTTCCCGAAGACTTACAATCTGTCCTGCCCGAAGCTTGCTGGAATCACCAATATCCGTTACAACTTTTTTATCAAAAATATAATCGTTCTCTTCTACAAACTCGAATTTATCAGCAGAGTCATCTTCAAGAAATCTTGTATCACCCGGATCAACAATGCTCACCTTACGCATCATCTGGCGAACGATTACTTCAATGTGTTTGTCATTAATCTTCACACCCTGCAAACGATACACTTCCTGAATTTCATTAACCACGTATTGCTGCACTGCAAACGGGCCCTGAATAGATAAGATATCCTGCGGAGATGTTTGTCCGTCACTTAATGCAATACCGGCTTTTACAAAATCACCATCCTGCGCCAGGATCTGCCGGGTCAATGGTACCAGGTATTTCTTTTGCACACCGTCTTTTGCCTCTATTATGATCTCACGGTTTCCACGCTTGATTGCACCCATACTTACCACACCATCGATTTCTGAAACAACCGAAGGGTTACTTGGATTTCTTGCCTCAAACAATTCTGTAACACGTGGAAGACCACCGGTAATATCTCTTAATTTTCCTAATACACGGGGTATTTTCACAATTACCTGGCCTGCTCTTACTTCACTACCTTCTGAAGGAATGATATGGCTACCTGTGGGTAAATTGTATGATTTTATTTCTTTTCCTTCCAGTATAATGGATGGGATTTTTGTTTTATCACGGGTTTCTATTACTACTTTTTCCCTGTGCCCGGTTTGCTCATCTGATTCCTCACGATAAGTAACACCTTCAATTACATTCTCAAATTTCAATGTACCATTGATCTCAGCCATGATAACATTGTTATATGGATCCCATGTGCAGAGTATATCACCTTTGCTCACTTTCTGTCCATCCTTCACATTCATGGTAGCACCATAAGGAATGTTATTGGTGATCATCAGGCGATCATTCTTGGCATCAATGATACGAACCTCACCCGTACGGCCAATAACAATCTGTACTTTTTCGCCTTCACTATTTTCCGTCATAACTGAACGTAGTCCGTCAAACTGAATCGTACCGTCAAACTTGGCTAACAAAGTAGATTCAACAGACGCTGATCCGGCCACACCACCCACGTGGAAAGTACGAAGTGTTAACTGTGTACCTGGTTCACCGATGGACTGAGCAGCAATGATACCAACAGCATCACCCCGCTGAGCTCTTACACCAGATGCAAGATTTTTTCCATAGCACCTGACACAACATCCGCGTTTACTTTCACAGGTAAGAACAGATCGGATTTCCACTGTATCAATACCAGCATCTTCAATTCTTTTTGCAATAGCCGGTGTAATTTCATCACCAGCAGCTACGATCAGTATTTCATTCTGAAGATCATACACATCATGTAAGGAAATACGTCCCGCAATTCTGTCCGCCAATGGCTCAATAACATCTTCATTATCTTTCAATGCAGAAGTGGCAATACCACGCAGCGTACCGCAATCTTCCTCTGTAATTACAACATCCTGGGCTACGTCAACTAAGCGACGGGTAAGATAACCGGCATCCGCTGTTTTAAGAGCGGTATCGGCCAAACCTTTACGGGCACCGTGCGTAGAGATAAAGTAATCCAATACATTCAATCCGCCTTTGAAGTTGGAAAGAATTGGATTTTCAATGATCTCAGAACCGCTTGATCCGGATTTCCTTGGTTTTGCCATCAATCCCCTGATACCCGCCAACTGCTTGATCTGTTGCTTGGAACCACGGGCTCCGGAATCCAACATCATATAAACAGAATTGAATCCTTGCTTATCGTTTGCAAGTTCACGAATCAATGTTTCCGTAATCCTTGTATCCACACGGCTCCAGATATCTACTGTTTGGTTATACCTTTCATTGTTGGTAATAAGACCCATGTTGTAGTTATCCCAAACCTCGCTTACTTCACCCTTTGCATTTTGCAGAAGCTCTTCTTTAATATCCGGAATGATCAGGTCATTAATACTGAATGACAAACCTCCCTGGAAGGCAGTGCGGAAACCAAGTTGCTTTATATCATCAAGGAATTTCGCTGTCTTTGGAACATTGGTTGTTTCTATGATATCACCAATGATGTCTCTAAGATTTTTCTTAGTAAGTAATGCATTTACAAAACCAACCTCAGCAGGAACGTGCTGGTTGAAGATAACCCGGCCAACAGTAGTCTCAAACAACTTGTGCTCCAACAAACCATCTGTATTGCGAATATTCGCCTTTACTTTTATCCATGCATGTAAATCAACCACACCTTCATTGTATGCAATGATAACTTCTTCAGTAGAATAGAACGCTTTGCCCTCTCCTCTTACTTTTTCTTTTTCTGTTGATTTTTTACCTTTTGAAATATAGTAAAGACCAAGTACCATGTCCTGTGAAGGCAAAGTGATGGGAGTACCATTCTGCGGGTTCAAAATATTATGAGAAGCCAGCATCAATAACTGAGCTTCCAAAATTGCTGCATTGCTTAAAGGCACGTGCACAGCCATTTGGTCACCATCAAAGTCGGCATTGAAAGCGGTTGTAACCAAAGGATGCAATTGAATGGCTTTACCTTCAATCAATTTGGGTTGAAACGCCTGGATGGATAACCGGTGAAGTGTTGGGGCACGATTCAGCATGATAGGGTGACCCTTCAATATATTTTCAAGTATGTCCCAAACGATGGCTTCTTTTTTATCAACCAATTTCCTGGCCGATTTTACCGTTTTTACAATACCTCTTTCAATCAGCTTACGAATAATAAATGGCTTAAACAGTTCGGCGGCCATATCTTTTGGTAAACCGCACTCGTGTAATTTTAATTCAGGTCCTACTACGATAACAGAACGACCAGAATAATCAACACGCTTACCCAACAGGTTTTGACGGAAGCGACCTTGCTTACCTTTCAATACATCTGATAAGGATTTCAATGCACGTCCGCCTTCTGCTTTTACGGCATTTGATTTCCGGCTGTTGTCAAACAAGCTGTCGATAGCCTCTTGCAACATACGTTTTTCATTACGCAAGATTACTTCAGGGGCTTTGATCTCCAACAATCTCTTCAAACGGTTATTACGAATAATAACCCGGCGATAAAGATCATTCAGATCAGATGAAGCAAAACGGCCACCATCCAGCGGCACTAATGGTCGCAGTTCAGGAGGTATAACCGGAATGTATTGCATTACCATCCATTCTGGACGGTTCGTAATTCTTGTATTAGCATCACGGAAAGCTTCCACTACACTTAATCTCTTTAAGGCGTCAGCTTTTCTTTGTTGTGATGTTTCGGTAGCAGCTGCGTTGCGCAGGTCAAAAGAAAGTTGGTCCAGGTCGATCCGTTGCAACATATCATGCACAGCTTCCGCACCCATTTTTGCAATGAACTTATTGGGATCATCATCAGGCAAATACTGGTTATCCTTTGGTAATGTATCCAGGATATCAAGGTATTCTTCTTCTGTTAGCAGATCACCAACATTTTGCCCCTTGTCTGCACGTATACCTGATTGTATTACTACAAATCTTTCATAATAAACGATGGTCTCCAATTTCTTTGAGCTCACGCCTAACAGGTAACCAATTTTATTGGGCAATGATTTAAAATACCAGATATGAACAACAGGTACTACAAGTTTAATATGGCCCATTCTTTCCCGACGAACTTTTTTCTCTGTCACTTCTACGCCGCAACGGTCACATACAATCCCTTTATATCGGATACGTTTGTATTTTCCACAAGCACATTCATAATCCTTTACCGGGCCAAAAATTCTTTCGCAAAACAAACCATCTCTTTCAGGTTTGTAAGTACGATAGTTAATAGTTTCAGGCTTCAACACTTCACCATAGCTTCTTTCAAGGATTGTATCCGGGGAAGCAAGGCCGATTGTGATCTTTGAAAATGTGGGTCGGGGCCGATTTTCTTTTTTGAATGCCATATTTTATTTCTGATTTCTTGTTATAAGTTTTTTGATACCAGCGACACCCACTCTTTCAACTTTCGTTGCGTCGCACTCTTCAACGTTCCGGACAAAACTGAGCTTATTCGAATTTAAGATCAAGTCCAAGTCCTCTCAACTCATGCACTAATACATTAAATGATTCAGGAACACCCGGTCTGGGAATATTATCACCTTTTACTATGGCCTCATATGTTTTTGCACGACCAATGATGTCATCTGATTTTAATGTCAACAATTCCTGTAAAATGTTTGAAGCACCATAAGCTTCCAGTGCCCATACTTCCATTTCACCAAAACGCTGACCACCAAATTGTGCTTTACCACCCAAAGGCTGCTGCGTAATGAGACTATATGGTCCGATGGAACGGGCATGCATCTTATCATCCACCATGTGGTGCAGTTTAATGATATAGATAATTCCAACAGTCGCTTTCTGGTGGAAACGTTCCCCCGTTTCTCCATCATACAGGAAAGTATGTCCAAACTTGGGAAGTCCTGCCTGTTCTATATAACCGGCTATTTCCTCTGTTGTAGCTCCGTCAAAAATCGGGGTAGAAAATTTCATTCCTAATTTTTCACCAGCCCAGCCTAACACCGTCTCATAAATTTGTCCCAGATTCATACGACTAGGTACACCCAGAGGATTCAACACGACGTCTACAGGAGTTCCATCCTCAAGGAACGGCATATCTTCTGCCCGCACTATTTTTGCAACTATTCCTTTGTTTCCGTGACGACCAGCCATCTTGTCTCCCACTTTAAGCTTACGCTTAACGGCGAGATAAACTTTAGCCAATTTTAATACACCAGCAGGTAACTCATCGCCTATAGAGATATTAAATTTCTCCCTTTTATAACGACCCAATTCTTCATTGTACTTGATATTGTAATTGTGCAATAAAATATTGATCTGGTCATCTACTTTCTTATCACCTGTCCATCCAAGGGGATTAATATTTGCATAGTCAAGCCCGGCCAGGTTTTTAGAAGTAAACTTAGCACCCTTACCAATCTGAATTTCTCCAAAGTTGTTGCTTACACCGGAAGAAGTATGATCCTTTAATAAGGTTGTGAGTTTTTGTAATAAAACTTCCATTACATCTGACTCATTCTTCTCATGTATTCTTTCCAGTTTATCTATCGCTGCCCTTTCTCTTACTTTGGCATTCTTATCTTTCTTGGCACGCTGAAATAATTTTTTACCGATAACCACACCTTCAACTCCATTAGGTGCTTTCAGAGAAGCATCTTTCGCATCACCTGCCTTGTCACCAAAGATGGCCCGCAGTAATTTTTCCTCTGGGGTTGGATCGCTTTCACCCTTGGGTGTAATCTTTCCGATGAGGATATCACCTTCACTGATAGTTGCGCCAACACGAATGATTCCATTTTCGTCAAGGTCTTTGGTTGCTTCTTCCGACACGTTCGGAATATCCGGCGTCAATTCTTCCTCACCCAATTTTGTATCCCGGACTTCCAATTCATACTCAGATATATGAACTGAGGTAAACATATCTTCACGAACTACTCTCTCACTGATTACGATAGCATCCTCGAAGTTGTAACCCTTCCATGGCATGAATGCCACTTTCAGATTTTTTCCCAATGCCAGTTCACCATTTTGAGTAGCATATCCTTCAGTAAGAAAATCTCCCTTCTTTACTTTTTGTCCTTTCTTAACAGCAGGATTCAGGTTTATGCAGGTTTCCTGGTTGGTCTTGATGAACTTTGTCAGTTTATAAACCCTAAGATCTTCTTCAAAACTTACCAATTTTTCTTCTTCATCTCGCACATACCGGACGTGAATTTCATTTGCGTCTACAAATTCTACTATACCGTTTCCTTCTGCATGAATTTGTATCCTGGCATCCCGGGCTGCTTTCGCTTCCAGTCCTGTACCCACGATAGGTACATCTGCACGAATAAGGGGAACCGCCTGGCGCTGCATGTTTGAACCCATTAAGGCCCTGTTGGCATCATCATGCTCAAGGAAAGGAATCAATGAAGCACTTAACCCTACTATTTGGTTAGGTGCCACATCCATAAATTCTACATCATTCCTGTCTAATATCGGAAAGTCACCAGTTTCACGGCTTACAATCTTTTCTTCTACAAAATGGCCCTTTTCATCCAGGGCAGTGTTGGCCTGTGCAATTTTTGCAAGATCCTCTTCTTCTGCACTCAGGAACTGCAACTCCTTCATGTTTACTTTCCCATCATTCACTTTACGATATGGTGTTTCAATGAATCCCATGTCGTTGATTTTGGCATGAACACACAATGTGGATATCAAACCAATATTTGGTCCTTCTGGTGTTTCTATAGTACACAGACGGCCATAGTGAGAATAGTGAACGTCACGAACCTCAAAGCCGGCTCTTTCACGGCTAAGACCACCTGGCCCAAGAGCGGAGATTCGACGCTTATGCGTGATCTCAGATAATGGATTGGTCTGGTCAAGAAACTGGGAAAGCTGAGATGTTCCAAAGAAAGAATTGATCACAGAAGATAGTGTTCTGGCATTGATAAGATCCACCGGGGTGAATACTTCATTGTCACGGACGTTCATTCTTTCGCGGATGGTTCTCGCCATACGTGCAAGGCCTACACCAAACTGCGCATACAACTGCTCACCCACTGTTCTTACACGACGATTGCTCAGGTGATCAATATCATCAATTTCCGCTTTACCGTTAGTAAGTCGGACAAGATATTTAATGATCAATATGATGTCAACTTTAGTTAAAGTCTTTTGGGTAAGCGGAGCTTCAAGGTTTAGTTTACGGTTGATCTTATAGCGACCCACTTCCCCCAAGTCATATCGCTTATCACTAAAAAACAATTTATCAATAATACCCCGTGCCGTTTCATTATCCGGAGCATCCGCACCGCGCAACTGGCGATAAATGAACTGAACGGCTTCTAATTCGCTATTTGAAGTATCCTTATTCAGCGTATTATAGATAATTGCATAATCACCGCCTACATCTTCTCTTTGAATAAAAATTCCTTTAAGATCCATTTCTGAAATGGTATCAATGGCTTCTTCATCCAACACAGTATCACGTTCCATCACGATTTCGTTTCTTTCAATAGATACCACTTCTCCGGTATCCTCATCTACGAAATCTTCAACCCAGGTTCTAAGCACACGGGCTGCAAGGCGTTTACCAATATATTTTGATAAGGTCTTTTTATCAGTTTTTACCTCATCGGCCATTCCAAACAGCTCAAGAATATCCTTGTCTGTTTCATAACCTATAGAACGTAAAAGTGTAGTTACCGGGAATTTTTTCTTGCGATCAATGTATGCGTACATCACATTATTGATATCCGTAGCAAATTCCATCCAGGCTCCTTTAAAAGGAATAACCCTTGCTGAATATATTTTGGTTCCGTTCGGATGAACTGATTGACCAAAAAATACGCCAGGAGAACGGTGCAACTGAGATACAACTACACGTTCTGCTCCGTTTATAACAAAAGTACCGCGGGGAGTCATGTAAGGTATATTACCGAGGAAAACATCCTGGACAATCGTCTGGAAGTCAACGTGCTCCTCATCATTACAACTCAAGCGAAGTTTTGCCTTAAGGGGCACAGCGTAAGTTAGTCCGCGTTCCATACACTCATCAATAGTGTAGCGGGGCGGATCAATAAAATAGTCAAGAAATTCCAGCACAAAGATGTTCCGCGTATCAGTGATAGGGAAATTGTCTTTAAACACCCTGAACAAACCTTCAATATTTCGTTTGTCGGGAGTAGTTTCTAACTGGAAAAATTCTTTGAATGACTGAATTTGCACTTCAAGAAGGTCGGGTGTCTCTGCCAGATGTTTAATCTTACCGAAGTCCACCCTTTGATTCAATTTTGTTGAAGACATATGCGAAAAACCGGTTTTAAAGAAATTCAGGACGTACAAATCACTCACAGGCTAATGTTCTTATCAAACAAAACCCAATGAAATTCAATTCGTTAAATATGATCTGGAACGTCAAAATATTTTTGGCCAAAATAAAGGACTGCAAAGGTAGGGATTTAAAGTTCTCTGCCAAGAAAAAGATGCCGACAAAAACCCCGCCAAAAATATCAAAAAAGACTGCTATACTTTCCTTTTGGATAATAACTTACATTAAAATAGAACCATGAGGTGGAAAGATATAATCAAAGACCATCTGACGTTTACCTATAAGGAACGGATTGGTATTGTTACTGTATTAATCATCACTTCAGCAATCACCGTGTTACCATCATTCTTCCAAAATTCAAATAACTCAAAACAGACAAAAATAGATACGACATGGATTGATGCCCTTCAAAAATTAGAAAAAAAGGAATCAAATAGTGACTCAACAACTGCAGAAGAAAATGATATTGAAGTAGCCGGTTTACAATATGACCGATCAGAAAATAGTAATTATGATAGCCATACAGGAAAAAGGTTGTTTTATTTTGACCCAAATACAATTTCAAAAGAAGAGTGGCAACAGCTTGGTTTGCGGGATAATACCATCCGCATTATTCAAAATTATATAAGCAAGGGTGGCAAGTTCAAAGCTCCATCTGACCTTCAGCGTATATATGGTTTAAGAAAAAAAGAATTTGAAAGATTGGCTCCTTATATAAATATCAGCGAAGAGTTCAAAAAGTCTGTTGACAACGGGTTTGCGAATAAAAAGGAGGTAGAGGAAAAAAAGGATCTCAGGAAAACGAGTGGGAGGGTAATTATTGATATTAATATGGCCGATACATCCGATTTTATTGCATTAAACGGTATAGGAAGTAAACTGGCAGTAAGGATCATCAATTTCAGAGAGAAACTGGGCGGATTTTATTCAGTTGACCAGATCAGTGAAACTTTTGGATTACCAGATTCAACCTTTCAAAAGATCAAACCATACCTTACCATAACAAATCAAACAATAAAAAAAATACACATTAATGCTGCAGATGTTGAGCTACTAAAAACTCATCCCTATATCCGGTATAATCTTGCTAATACGATAGTGGCCTATCGTTCAGCACATGGATCCTTTTCCAGTATCGAAGAACTTAAAAAAATCATGATTATAACTGAAGAGGTTTATCAAAAAATTTCCCCTTACTTAACATTATAAAAACCGCCTCAGTTAGTTATACTGAGACGGCTTCTTTTCGATTATTTTTTCCTCACTTTACTTGTATCCGGGGTTTTGAGGTTTTAGATTAGGGTTATTCAACATTTCCTGAACACCCAGCGGCATCAACAAATGTTTTTCCTGCAATGGCTGATTTGAACTTTTGTTGATATGGCCAACAAAGTTGTCAAATCCTTTTGTTGTTTCATTAAACACCTTTCTCAGGCGAACCATATCAAACCAGGTTATCCCTTCATATGAAAGCTCATGCCAGCGTTCTTTCCAAATGGCTTCTCTGAAAGTGGCCTGATCATATGATCCAAGTGAAGGTGTAGCAAGTTGGGCCCTGTCTCTTATTCTTATAAAGGCATCATACGCTGTTTGTTCAGGACCTCCCACTTCATTCTTTGCTTCGGCATAAATTAAGAGCACTTCTGCATATCTGATCATGGGAACGTTCAGATCATTCCTGGCGGTTCCTTTTACACCGGGGCTACCAAAAGCCACCACGTTAAAATGCTTAAAGATATAAGGTGCGCCCAAATCAAAAGGAGCGCCGCTTCCATTCATATAATAAGTAGTATAAAAATAACCTTGCTGATCTTTTGCTCTCAAATCTCCAGTCTCATAAGACTGATAAAAAAATAAAGTAGGAACAGTACTTCCAGTTCCGTTTGCTCCATAGACACTAACGGGTTTAAAGTTGGGAAACATATTTTCCATTGGATTACCAGCAACATCAGCCAAATATTGTAATTGAAAAATATGCTCCAATTTATTCTCTGTTGATACGTGATGCATTTCGTCATAGGTGCTAAACAGATTGATCACAGAGGGATTGGCATTTGCATAAGTGATTACCTCATATGCCTTATCGGCTGCCAGTTTATAATATGCCGCTCCCTTACCAAGCGGAAAACCAGCCATCGTGAGATAAACCTTTGCTAATTGAGATTTCACAGCCGCTAACGAAACACGGCCGGTAGCATCCATCCACTGGAAACCTGCAGCCTCCGCCGCTATAAGATCTTCCACAATCAATTTATAAACATCGTCCTGTGGAGCCCTGTTGGGAAAAAAATCTTCAGAAGTTGCAGCCTGCGGTTTTGTAATAATAGGAACATCACCCCACAGTCTTACCGCATAAAAATATGCCCAGGCTCTCAGAAATTTAGCTTCGCCCAGTATTCTTTTTTTCTGCGCCTCATCCATGGGAGTAATAGCTGGCACTTTATCCAAAACAAGATTTGCCTGTGCAATTACCCTATATAAACCGTTCCACCAATTTACAATATGCCCTGTATTACCGTCATATACCAGCGAGTAAAGGTTGTTCAGATCCGAGTTTTGTGCAGTCTCCGTGGTGGAAGTACCCGTTACTGCCTCAAGCATTTGCCAGTTAGAAGAAAAAATGCCTGCGCCGCTACCATAAAACCTGGTGTCAGAATAGACAGAAGCAATTGCTGCTTCAGCATGCTCAGGTATTGTATAAAAACTTCCTGGGGTCAGATTTGACGGGTCTTTTTCTTCAAGAAATTTTTTACATCCGGATCCCAGAAGAATCGTTAGGCAAGACACCAATAATCCAATTTTTTTTATATTATTAATTTTCATTAGTAATTCTTTAAGATTTCAAAATAATTAAAGCCCAACATTAATGCCCAACATATATAGAGTGGGTTTAGGATAACTATGCCAATGCATACCTTGAGAAAAAGCATTTCTTGCATCGTCCGCATAACCACCGGTAGGCGTAGTTTCGGGATCACTGGTGAGTTCTTTGCTGGCAATATTAAAAAGATTCTGAACAGATGCATAGACCCTGAGTTTGTTCAGATACCACTTATTAACCGTTGCTGGCGAAAAAGCATAGCTCAATAATATATTCTTACCACGAATAAATGATCCATCTTTTATCCAGCGTGTGTCCACATTAGTTACATATCCTGCTCTGGTATCACGAACCTGAGCAATAGGTGTATTTTGATTTTGTGGAGTCCATGCATTCAAAACTGTTCTGTAACTGTTGGCAAGTGAAACCCTGTCCTCACTTGAATGGGCTGTCATGTCAAGGATATCATTACCATAGGAATACTGGAGTTCAATTATAAGTGCCAGGTTTTTATATCGAAAATTATTTACCAGGGCTCCCCAGCCTTTTGGACTTCCGTTTCCAATAATCATTCTGTCCTTATCTGTAATAGCATTGTCTCCATTTACATCCAGGTACTTGATATCTCCAGGCAAAATCTTTAAACCGTTACGGTAGCTTACATATTTTGCCGCTTCTGCTACTTCTGCCTCACTCCAGGTTCCAAGCCTTACAAGACCCCAGAACGATCCGGCAGCTTCCCCTATCCGGATGATATTAGTTGGATTGGTAAAATTGGCGCCACCTACATTAAAAATATCTGAAGGAGTTGCCAGCGACAATACCTTATTTCTATTCATTGAAAAATTTAATGTGGAGGACCAGGTAAAGTTTTCTTTATCGATGTTAACGGTGCTCAGTGCCAGTTCCAAACCCTTATTTTCCATGGATCCGATATTCTTTCTTATGCTTCCATATCCACTGGTGCGGGGTACAGGAGCATCAAGTAACATATCTGTTGTTTTTCTATAATAAACATCAGCCTCAAGTGTTACCCTGTTCTTTAATATTCCCAGTTCTACACCAAAATCGCTTTGCGCCGTTTTTTCCCATTTCAGATCCGGGTTGGCCAGCCTGTTCAATCCTGTACCGCCTACCCTAACATTATTTAATATCGCTGCATAGTTGGAGCTCAATAATGATAGTGAAGAATAAGATGGTATTTCTGAGTTACCAGTAACCCCATAACTTGTACGTACTTTTAAATTTGAAATGAGAGCACTATTCTTCAGGAAATCTTCTTCAGATACCTTCCATGCTAACGCTGCTGAAGGAAAAAATGAATATTTCTGACTTTCCCCAAATTTTTAAGAGCCATCCGCCCTGCCTGTAAAGGTCACAAGATATTTATCCTTTAACGTGTAGTTAATTCTTCCAAAATAAGAGTTAAATGCAAACTCTGAACTATTAGAATTATAGCCGGGGTTTGTGCTACCTGCTCCCAGGTTGTTGAATGTAAAATAATCTGTTGAAAAGTTTTCTATACTCGCACCACTGCTGAAAAAATTCGTCTGTTGCCAGGATAAACCCAGCAAGGCAGTCACAGAATGAATATCATTGAACCTTTTATTATACGTTAGGTAATTTTCAAGTGACCAGAATGTTTCTTTCCTGTTGCTGGCGCTAGCTGTACCTCTTTGGTTAATGGCTAAGGTCCGGCTTTGGGATTGATTGTTTCCCTGAGCCAAAATATTAGCTCCTAAAATAGTGCGCATTTCCAATCCTTTCGCAAATGTGATATTTGAAAATATGTTTCCCAATGTAGACTCTGTATTCAAAATATACTTTGTATCAGTTAACCTGTGCACAACATTGAAACGCCCCTCAGCATTAGGATAATTTCGATTATCGGCCCAGGTGCCGTCAAGATATTTTACAGGTAAAAAAGGGAAATCCTCCACGATGCTGCGAGGCACCTGGTCGCTTTGGTCTACAATATTTTCTTGCTGGTTGTTATAATTAAGCGTTCCGCCCACTTTTAATCATGATTTGATCTGATCATCAAATGAAAACCTGGCTGAATACCTCTTCAAAAAAGAAGTTTTTATAAGGCCCTCATCATTTCTATACCCGAGTGATGCAGAATAACTGCTACGGTCGTTTCCACCTGAAAAACCCAGCTGATGATTTTGTGAAATTTTGCTTTGTGTAGCTTCTTTCAACCAGTTCGTATTATATATGGGATTGCCATTGCTATCAAATATCCGGGGATCGGTTCTTGCCAATGCAGGGTTTCTTGAAACGTATTTTCCAGCTGCCCAACCGGCCGGATCAAATTTTTCCATGTTTCTGTATGCCAGATCTTCTACGGCCAGGAATTCTTTTGCATCTAAAACTTTCGTTCTGATGGGACCGATGGTTGGTACACTGAAATCTGCATCATAAGTTACTTTTCCACCGCCTGAAGTTCCCCGCTTAGTGGTGACCAGGATTACACCATTAGCTCCCCTGGCTCCATAGATTGCAGTTGATGACGCATCTTTTAATATTTCAACAGACACAATATCATTTGGATTAATATAATCAATGGCCTGGCTTGCCTGAGTCTGATTATTTATAGGTATCATCACCCCATCTATTACATACAATGGATTATTTGAGGAGTTGATAGAACTAAATCCGCGAATCCTGATATTCGTTCTGCCACCGGGCCGGCCGGAATTTGAATTTACCTGCACACCTGTAACCCGGCCTGCAAGAGCCTGGCTTAAAGATGAGGGCGGACGCTCTTGTAATTGCGAAGCTTTTACTGATCCCACAGCTCCCGTAAGATCAGACTTACGCCTGGTACCATAACCTATCACAACCACATCCTGTAATGATTCGGCGCTTGGAACCAGGTTTACATTAATAACACTTGAATTGCCGATCGCTACTTCTTTGTCACTATGACCTACATAAGAAATAATAAGCGCCGTAACTGAACCAGGAACATCAATGCTAAAACTTCCGTCATCTGATGATTGAGTTCTGACGGAAGATCCTTTTCCGTTAATAGTAGCTCCCTGCAAAGGAGCATCATTTTTACTTGTTACTTTACCGGTAATAGTTTTGGATTGTGCGTTTACCGTGCTAATGATGCAAAAAGACAGGATGCAGCAAAGGACTGCCTTGAAAAGAAAAAAATCTTTCTTCATACGCAAGTTTTTTAATTATGTAGTTTGAAAATTTTGGCTATCAACTTATGAATGAAAATTCACACGTTGCGGGTTCAAATTAGCCAACTAAAAAGTATTAAAAAAAAAGAATTTTTATTCCCAGATTTAAATTTCAGAAAGAAAACAAAAGTAAGTTATCTACGAAAAAAATAATAAGAGTAATTCATTATTGTAGAAGCAAAAAAATTTAATTTTCAAAAAGATTATTGATAAATTTTATTTAAGAAGCACTGGAAACATCATCAGTGTATAAAAAAAACCTCTTGCGTGGAAGCAAAAGGTTTTACAAAATATAAATCTCAATTATTTAAGCAATCTCTACTTCAGCACCTGCATCTTTCAGCTTCGCTGCAATTTCATCAGCTTCCGCCTTGGCTACACCTTCTTTAATAGGTTTGGGAGCACTGTCAACAAGATCTTTGGCTTCTTTCAATCCTAAACCGGTTAATTCTTTTACAATTTTAACCACGTTTAATTTTGAAGGACCTGCTGCTTTCAATATTACATCGAATGCAGTTTTTTCTTCTACTGCCGCAGCACCTTCGCCACCACCTGCTGCAACTACCACCGAAGCTGCTGCTGGTTCAATTCCATATTCTGATTTTAAGAAGTCGGCTAATTCCTGAACTTCTTTTACTGTTAAGCCTACCAGGCTTTCTGCTAATGATTTTACGTCTGCCATTTGATTTAAATTTTTACCGTCTTCACTGCTTAATTTAATAGCTCCGACGGCGGTTTAAAAAAATTTGTTTTATAATTTGCTAAGGAGTCACTGAAAAAGAATTGAATCAAGTGCAATGGGGACTTAGCCGAATTAACTTTTTTATTCTGCTACTACTTCTGCTCCACCAGCCTTTTGCTCATGATGATGCAATAAAGCAGCCAGCACCCGCTTGGCAGGTGATTGCAATAATCCAATCACTTCACCAATCAGCTCATTTTTGGTCTTAATTTGGGTAAGGGATTTCAGGCTTGCATCACCGGTGTATACATCTCCATTTATAAAAGCCGCTTTTAAAACAGGTCTTTCATTATTATTTGCTTTGCGAAAAGAGCTAATAATAAGAGCAGGTTCCTTCGGATTCTCAGAGAACAATAGAGCCGTTACCTTATGCAATGAATCATATAAACCCGTGTACTTTTCATTATCTAAAGATTCCAATGCTTTTTTAATCAACGTGTTTTTTGCAACTTTCATTTCCACCTGTTTATCAAAACAGGCATGGCGCAGTTTACCGATTTGCGCTACTGTCAGCGATTCAGTGTCTGCAACATAAAAATTATTATATTGGGAGAATTTGCCTTTCAGCAATTCTATCACCTCGTTTTTTTGATCTTTAGTCATTTTATTTAAATTTTTGACTTTTCAATTAATCAGACTTGTCTCAATTTCCTTTTTTGAAATTTTGGAGGAGAAAAGTCTTAATGAATAAATGCTTTTGTATCTACTGTAATACCCGGACTCATGGAGCTGGCCATGCTAATGCCTCTCATATAAGTACCCTTGGATGAGGAAGGCTTTGCTTTAATAATTGCATTGAGCAGCTCCTGGCTGTTTTCAGCAATTTTTTCAGGAGAAAAACTTACCCGTCCAATAGAAGCATGAATGATACCCACTTTATCCACCTTAAATGCGATCTTTCCACCCTTCACGTCATTTATTGCATTTGCAACATCATTGGTAACCGTTCCGGTTTTAGGATTTGGCATCAGGTTTCTTGGACCTAATACTTTTCCTAATCTGCCGATTTTAGGCATCACAGAAGGTGTGGCAATTATCACATCAACATCTACCCACCCCCCTTCAATTTTTGTTACATATTCATCCAGGCCTACGAAATCAGCGCCGGCTGCTTTTGCTTCTGCTTCTTTATCCGCAGGGCAAAGCACTAAAACTCTTTTGGTTTTACCCGTTCCATGAGGAAGGTTCACTGTACCCCTGATGGCCTGGTCTGCTTTTTTAGGATCAACGCCCAGCCGAACATGCAGGTCGACTGAAGCATCAAATTTGCAAATAGATATTTCTTTAACAAGCGCAGAAGCTTCTTTAAGTGAATAAGCCTTGGTATTATCAACCTTAGCGTTCACAACTTTTCTTTTTTTACTGATGAATGCCATTGTAATTCGTTTTTAAGTTCTTTAATGGATGCCGGAACTGGGATATCAACCGCGAATTCCGTTATTCCTTAATTTTCCCAGGGAGCTTTACCTTCCACATTTAGTCCCATGCTGCGGGCTGTACCAGCCACCATTTTCATGGCACTTTCCACTGTAAAACAGTTAAGATCAGGCATTTTGTCTTTTGCGATTGCCTCTACCTGTTCCCAGTTTACTTTACCCACTTTGTTGCGGTTGCTCTCTTTGGAACCTTTTTGAATTTTAGCTGCTTCCATCAACTGAATAGCTGCTGGCGGCGTTTTGATGATAAATTCAAAACTCTTGTCTACATATACTGTAATTAATACGGGAAGTACTTTTCCCATTTTGTCCTGTGTTCTTGCATTGAACTGCTTACAGAATTCCATGATGTTTACACCTTTGGAACCTAAAGCCGGACCGATTGGAGGCGCAGGATTAGCCTGACCGCCTTTGCATTGTAGCTTTACAAAGCCAGAGATTTCTTTTGCCATTTTATTACTTTTTGGTGTTAACGACTTTTCTTCCTCCTTGTGGAGAAAATACTGGGTCTCCCATTCCGGATCCCTTGTTTGCCTCAGGACTACCGGACTTTTATACTCCGTTGATCGGCATCAACAGATAAATAAAGAACTATTTGGGGCGGCAAAGGTAAGGGCAAACTATTTATTGACCAACCTTTTAAAAATAATTTTTCAAGAGCAGGTAAGCTTGATTATTGGCCAGGTTCTTTCATCACTCAGGGAATTTTCATTTATTCAAGTAAACTAAAAATAACAGCTTCCACCTTTTTATTTTTTGTTTCTCCTTTTTTGAAAAGTGATATAATCCAAGAAGTATATCACTTTTAATGAAATATTATTGTTTTGATCAGTCTGCATAGTATTACTGAAGTTTTTGAAATAATTTTTTTCTATAAAATCATTGGAATTAAAGGCTGAGTTTTTCCAATTTATATCCAGAAAACTTCCCGGGGCAAATTGCCAGGTATACGTCATATCAACATTAAATATGTTCACGTTCCTGTTTACATTTTCATTATATACGTCGTTCTTTCCCAAATTACCGCTGGGCAACAAAGTAAAGAATTCGGCATATTCCACCTTGCTCCAATAATGGCGGACCCTCACGTTCCAACCCATTTTTGAATTAAAATTATACTTAAGGTTAAGCTGATTATCAATCGTATTCCGGTCCCGCCTCCCAAAAATAATTTCATTGCCACTGAAACCGGCAAAGCCGGTATTATCTTTTTGTGGTTCAATAGTTATGGCATGTCTTACGGAAAACTTGTCATTGAAACGAAATCTCTGGTTAAAATCAAATTGAAATTTTTTACTGTTAAACAGTGATCTTGTTACATAAAATAGTTCGTTATATATGGTGTACTTCTTTGCATTGTTCGTTTGAAACCACGCTCCGATGAAAAAGCTCGACCAACCTTTAAAAACGCGGCCTTCAGCACGAGGCTCAAAAAAATCGTTGCCCTTTGGCTCGTGCCCGAAAAATGTTCCGGCATACCAAAGATTCTTTAGCTGGCCGTTCACATTCACGTTAAAATTGGCGCCGCGGTAAGCAGAAGGTAATAGGCGCCGGGTATATAGGCCATTAAAATTTATCCGGATATTATTATACCAGTTGGTAGGTTGTATCCAACGGTAGCCCATCCACAAAGAATGATCAATGAAATTATTATAGGTAAAATAACCCAGGTCATTATTATTATATTTTTTATCCGAAAGTTCCTGGCTAATATTAAAATTGAAACGACCGCTTTTTTTCCCGAAATAAATATTATGACTATAACCGCTAAGCGTTTTACCCCCAGGCAAATACCCCGGCAAGTTGCTACTGGCTAATTTACCTCCGGCATTCCAGGTATTCTTTTTGTCAGTAAAGTCAAAAAGTGCTGCTGTTACATTAGCATCATAATCTGCACCATTGCGCCACACATTGGTATTAACAAGGCTTACACTGGAATTATTTTTCAGTGATTGGTTCAATACAATGATATTATAGTTGGTTAATGGATTGGTTTGAATCTTACGTTGGTGTTTAAGATCATCTTCTATAATAGCATGCTGAGGCGCTGTAATAGCATTAAAAAAACCAACTCCCAAACCGTTTTGCATCCTGCCAGAAAGCTTTGTAGCATTGATCAATTTCGTTTCTGAAGGATTTTTTACTACATGTTCATTAGCATTTATCTCATTTTGCAAAGAATAATATTTTAGAGGGGTGCCTCCCACCCTTCTTGAGTAGAATAAATTGCCATTACCGAAAAGTTCAGTTCCTTCTGTAAAAAAACTCCTGTTTTCATTAAACCTGACTTCGAATGGTGTGAGGTTTAAAACCTGGTTATCACTTTGCACCTGCCCAAAATCAGGGATCAATGTCATATCCAAAGTAATAGCCTGGCTGATTCCGTACTTTACATCCATGCCACCATTTATTGAAGAGGTCCAACTTTTTTCTCCCGGTACACTCGCTGGAAAATGATTGGCATAGGTGGAAAAATAAGGAGAGAATTGTAACCGGAGCGGAGGTTTAATATCGGAAATTCCGGTCCAAATTCCTTCCTGGGTTAAGAAACCACTGACGGTAGGATTTACAGGATTCCAGCTAAATTGCTCCTCTGTTTTTCTCCTTCTCCGCGTAATATTCAGACCCCAGTTCTGAACTTCTTTTTTCCCAAAGCGGATAGCAGAAAATGGGATAAACATTTCAAAACTCCATCCATCATCATGAATTACTGCCCCACTTTGCCACACCGCGTTCCATGAAAAATCTTCCGAGTTGCCGTTGGATCCTGCAGGAGACATTTTTGCATCCCATTGTTCATTTAAGGGTGTGACAAAATATTCAAAGCCGTTCAATTGATCATAATACGTATCTAATATGAGTCCGATATAATCGTTGGTACCAAACCCATCTCTTCCAGATAATTCCCGGGCTATACTATCCCGGGTAGTTTCATAACAATATCCACCAAAATAAATTCCCTCATCATTATACATCAGGTAAGCCACTGTTTTGGTGAAAGGATTTTCCTTATCTCCCGCTTTTGGCCGAAATTCCGTAAGGTCACTTAATACTGCTGCATTCTTCCATGCGGAATCTGTCAGGAGGCCATCTATTCTTACTGTTTCTGAAAATCGTTTAGCGGGTAATTGCCGTGGAGAAACTTGTGCTTGCACGCCACCATAAATACAACTGAGAAAAAACAGGTGAGCAAGAACCTTCATAATCAAAGCAGGTTTTAGGATTGGTAAAATGATACTACGAAATTAAATGTGGAAAGTACCGGACATGTTACCGCTCATCAAAGAGAACTTTTCAGAATGGGCTTTAACCAGGAAACCTATCCTGATTTCCCTGGAGGAATATAAATTATTTGAAAAAATTAACTATACTTTATAGATAGGTAAGGTGGGAATTTCCAATGACTCAAAAATTTTGGCCAGCAAAAAATTTTTGATCGTAGTATTATTTTGAACTTTTTAAAATCAACTTTTTGTAGCTACATATGTAATTAAACTCTTCTTCATTGATCAACTGCAAAAAAATATGGTTTAACCCAAGCAACATAAATTCATTTACAGGTGCACTTGTTTAGTTTTTATTTTTTGAGTTATATTGGATACGGGGGAAGCAGTTACCAATTATCATTAATCAAATTCGAAAATGTATTTATCCTTTTTTTCTTATTTATTTTTAAATTCATAAAATTTCACCCAATCTATTTCCATTTCAACCGGCAAATCATTGGGATCAACGGCACCAACCCAGCTACCACCCAGCTGCATATCGATCAGTAGATAATACTTATGCTTGTCAAACGGGTATTGCCCTTCTTTATCCGTTTGAATACGGGGATAGGCAAATGTTCTTTTATCATTAATATAAAAAACAAGGCTATCGGGATAATTTTCTACTGTATATGTATTAAACCCGCCGGGATCAATTATTCCGGTCGCTCCTGGTTTAGGATCTTTTATTTTAAGATGGTATGTATAATTTGTATGAATAGTTTGATAAGCGATCGTATCAGAATTTAATCGCTCCATAATATCGATCTCTCCACCATCGGGCCATTTCCTATTCTGGGCAAGCATCCAAATAGCAGGCCAGGCCCCTTTCGCACCATTTAATTTAGCCCTGATCTCCAACCTCCCGAATCCAAAATTCACTTTATCTTTTGTGTATACTCCGCCTGTTAAATAGCTGGCTGTGTCGTTTGATAAATGAGTATTCTTGATTCCACGAAGTATTAATTTACCATCCCGCATATCGTAACAAGAGTCGAAATTGCTCATATGCCTGTCCCAGTCACTTGTACCACGGGGTATCTTTGACCATTTACCTTCATCAAAAGATTCATTTTGATTGAAATTTTCTTCCCATGTTAAAGCAGGCTTTCGGATACTCACATGTCTTGAACATGCGCACACAATAACGAATAGAGCTAATGCAAAATTTAAAAGTATTTTCCTGTCCATAATAAAGTCATTTAATAAAAGAAGGTAGTAAAATTATTATACTACCCCAATAAACATTTAGAAGTTTCTTCTTTCAATTCTTCCTCCCGGGTAGCTGTGTTGATGTCCCATATAATCTGCATCCCAACATGCGGTTCAAGTTTCGTCCTGAAACAGATATTTGACCAACACATTTATCGGGTGATACATCATATGATTCCCGCGAATACAATGCAATCGTTTGCACGATATTATCAGCAGTGCCAGTAACTTTCCAATCCCTTTATCCATGGCCTCATAAAAAGCCAGTGATTGAATAGGTATGTTGAATATAATCGGTAAGCGAGAGGTAAAGAAAATCAGCTAATCCATGCTCAATAAATTCAACACCTGCCCGCAAAACAAAACAGGCTTGCATCTGCACTCCTTTAGGCATGCACTCAGGGAACTGGAAGCAGAAGGAGGTGTTTCCGCCAGGGAAAGGAGGTATAAA
This sequence comes from Chitinophagaceae bacterium, assembly GCA_041743125.1. Classification (GTDB taxonomy): domain Bacteria; phylum Bacteroidota; class Bacteroidia; order Chitinophagales; family Chitinophagaceae; genus Terrimonas_B. Next base: position 5,695 of record JBGTNK010000268.1, on the reverse strand, counting down.
GCCAAGAAAAAAACATTGGATGCAGGTATGGCATCTTTAGGATTTAAACAATACGTCCATCCGGACATACAAGGCCATATCATTACTTCTTTTATTGTATCCGGAGGATCCGCATTTTAAATTTGAAAGCTTGTATAAAAATTTGAACGAACGCCGTTTTGTTATTTATCCTGGGAAATTGGGAAAAACGGATGCGTTCCGCATCGGAAACATTGGCCAGGTATTCCCGGATGATGTTATAGAACTGGTAACTGCTATAAAGGAAGTTCTGCATGAAGAAAATGTGATGCTTGCAGAAGCTTGATAGAAAATTATGTAATATTTAATCCTTAAATTTAGCAATCAAAAAAGCAAACTACTCTTACATTATATTTTTTTCTGCTTTCCCTTTTTTTATCCAAATTCAGGTCCCAGGATCGCAAATTGTTTCTCTGGTATACCCGGAAATCTGTTACTCCCGCGATACATCCTGGCAAAAGAACGCCGGTCAGAAAACCCTATGGAGTGCAGATATCTTATCCACTCATGATCAAATTCCGTTGCATCTAAAATGACAGGCCGGCCACTACAATTTAATAATACCGTGGACAGAACTTCTTTTGCGATTAATAAATTCCTGGCTGCTACCGGCCCGATGTGAATAAAATCATGACCCATTCGGCCAAAACAAAAACCCTGAATTTCATCATGCTCTTCTATAAAAAATGCATATTCCGGGGCCCCTTGCCACATCCATTCCAATAACAACCGCCGATCAGCACCAAAAATATCATGGTCAAATCTGGCGATTGCGGGCAAGTCCTTTTTTTGAACGGACCGGGCCCCGGAAAAATTAAACGTTTTGTTCGAGGAATCCCTGCACATCCTAATCAGCTTGTATTCATCAAAAAAGTATAATGGTAAATAGATTTCACGTCCTGCGGGAGTAGCATCTAATTTTATGGTTTCTTCATTTTGTAAAAGCGCTAAAGCTTCATCCAGTAAACCTGTACCGATTCCCTGCCTGCGCCTTTCCGGTTCTACCAACAGCATCCCAATCCAGCTGAAAGAATGTTGATAGATGATTGTAGTTACAGTTCCTATTACTTCTTCATTTATGATTGCTACCCTGCAATTTTTACCACCCAACTGCAACAATTTTTCCCAATCTCTACTGAGCTGATTCCATCCGGATTTACGGCAAAGTTTCAGCCCTGCAGCAATATCATCATTCCTCATCGAACGAAATTGAATCATCTTCATTATGCGTTTAAGAATCAAAGTAGCTTTGAAAGATAAGATTTAAGCGCCGATGAATATTATTCCCTGGCAACTGTCTGCATTCATTAATTGTATTTGTCGTTAACTACTAAACCTTTCAAATGATTTTCTTAATATCCGAATAATACTGTTGCAATGATCTTTTGTTATAATTAGTGAGGCCCTTATGGTAATTACATTTTGTTCGATGATCTTAAAAGCAACACCTTCCTTCCCTGCAATAATACATTATGGCTTCCGCTTCAGATTTAACTTTTTGTTTGGTGGCGCAATTGGTTACGAGATCAATGCCCAGGTGCAATCCCTTTCCCGCTACATTTCCGATGATCGGGAAAATATCTTTTAGTTCCAAAAGCTTATCTAATAAGTATTGCCCAAGTAGCTCAGCATTTTAAACGATATCCCTTGGACCGCTTTGAAGGTTGCGTGTAATAATTCTTTTATACACAAATCCTTTGGCCGTCTCTTTTTCAAATACCTGGTAATCCTTTGGTTTTTTGATTATAACTTTTGGAGGAGCTTTCTTCGGCGTTGTGATGTCTTTAAAAAAATCATTCATATCCAGGTTTAATGCCTGAATGATTTTCATCAGGACCGGTAATGAAGGAACTGTACGGTTATTTTCAATCTGCGAGATAAGTCCTTTGCTAACGCTGGCCTTATTTGCCAGTTCCTGTACAGTAATGTTTTTTTGCTTACGGATATCCTTTATTTTATAACTAATCTGTATCAGCATATCCTCCTGCATAATTCAAGCAATTATTGTATTTGAAAAAATTTGCGGTCCTGAAAGTAAAATAATTAGCCGGATTAATTAATGATGAAAGTCATTCCGAACATAAAAAAAAACCTGCCCTTATTTTTTTAAAAAATCATCATAAACAATTTGCATCAAAGCTTTGCCGGCCTCTTCTTTTCCAGGACCCATGCTGCCTTCTTGCTGGACAGCCAACCTGCCAGTGTTGTCAAAAACAAGCCTTCCGCTTGAATCTACAAAACCAAATCCATTATTGAATGTAAAAAAAGCCCATCCAGACGTTGAAGGATCAAATATATTCTTACTAAAAGGGAAATATGCCGTATCAATTCCAAATTGCCTGGTTAGGGAACTGGCAATGTCTAACTGGGACACCACCCGATCTAATACTACCCCCCTTTTTTTCAATGCACCTCCTGTCCACAACATTGGTATCCGGAAATCATCAGCCTTTTTGTTTGTGGCAGGAAGCGGATGACCATGATCGCCGGTAATAATTATGATTGTATTGTTCCACCATGGCATACGCTTGCATTTATCAACAAACTCTCCAATTACCCCGTCAGTATAATGAAGCGAATTCAGGAATTTTATCGTGTTATTATTTCCATTAAAAACATTAGGTAGAGGAGTTTCAAAAGGTTCGTGGCTGGATAATGTAAGCCAGGTAGCAAAAAATGGCTTTGCAGATTGATCCAGATTGTTGAACACCCGGTTCATTACAACACCGTCATGAGCACCCCATTTTGAATTCATATCTTTTGGTGCAAAATCATTTTTTCCAATAATGGGATCAAAGCTTCCATGCAAGAGATACGATTTGATATTGGCAAATTCAGGTTCGCCGCCGTAATAGAAAGGAGTATAATATCCCTTCTTTTTAAATAAATCAGACAAAACTTCCAGCTTTTCTGATTTACCTGCTGAATAAATGATAGTCGTATTGGGCATAGCCGGGTATCCACTAAGGATGGCCGGTATACCTTTGTTTGTTCTGTCGCCGCTTGCATAGGCGTTACTAAAATAGATGCCTTCCTTCTTCAATCTTTTAAAATGTGGTAATACTTCTTTTTTATTCACAGAAATATGTAGTGCTTTTTCCGTGAAGCTTTCCCAAATGATAAGAATAACATTGGGCGGCTTTTCATCAGCAATACTAATTACTTCCTCATTGGTGTTATTGTTCTTGAATAAACTATCCTTTATGTTATGTGCAGCTTCAAAAGAAAGGTATAGGTATGGATTTTTATTCGGAGCATTTTTATTTACCAGGCTGTGCATAAAATTCCAGGAGGCATTAATGGCGGCATGGTTTGCATAATTATTGGTAGAGAAATATACACTGCTTTGATTTAATGGCGAAAGTTGAAATCCCCCCCTAATGGGTATTACCAGGCTGGCCAAAACCAGGAGTATCAAAGTAAACGTTAACAGTTTTCGGTTTTCCTGCTGCGGGAAAAATATTTTCCTGAGAACAAAATTAAATCCAAGGCAAACTATTGTATAGAGAATTGCAAATAAAGCCAGGTACAAAACAATTGGTAAATGACTGATTGAAGCGTACACTTCCCTGGGAGTGGTCAGAAATTTTAAAGGAGTTGCGTCGATCCTGAATCCCCATTGCTTGTAGATTTCGAGATCAGCAAAAGAAACCAGGGAAACAATTAAAAGAACAAAAAAAGTATAGGCTCTGTACAGAGATAATTTCCTGAAGAGTGAAATAAAAATCCCCAGAATAATAAATATACAAATGGGCGCCGTAATATAGGCGGCAACAGATAAATCCATTTTCAATCCATACCAAAAGGAGGCAGCTATTGTTTGCAGGGAAAGATGTTCCGTTTTATTTGTTTGATATAGCAGGAAACCAATGCGCATCAGGTCAAAAAAAATGACCCAGCTTAAAAAATATAAAAGGAGAAATCTAATTTTTGCAAGCATTTTGCCCAGGTAAAATAAAAGCCACTCCCGGGTAAGAATGGCTTTGATAATTTTTTTAGTGCTAAATAATGTGACCCGTCAGCTGATTTTTTCAACCTGCATATAATTCAATTCTACAGGAGTTGAACGACCAAATATTTTCACCGTTACTTTCAATTTTTTCTTTTCATCATTTACGTCTTCAATTACCCCATTAAAGTCATTAAACGGCCCTTCAATAATTTTAATCGTTTCACCAACGATAAAGGGCTCGCTCATACTAATACCACCGGCCTCTGCCATTTCATCCATTTTGCCAAGCATTTTATTTACTTCGGCTTTCCGGAGGGCAATGGGATTTTCCTTTCCCAAAAAATGAATAACACTATTGGTATTCTTAATAGTGTCCCTAAGGTCATCACTTAATTTTCCATCCAGTACTTCAACCATTACGTAACCGGGATAATAATTGCGTTCCCTCATCACCTTTTTTCCATTCACAACCTTATACACTTTTTCAACCGGCAGGAATACTTGTTTAACAACCTCGCTCCATCCGCCGCGGGATATTTCCTTGTCAAGGTATTCCTTCACCTTGCGTTCTTTACCACTTACTACACGAAGCACAAACCATTTAGATTCCTGCTCCTGTGTATTTTCGGTATTTGTTGATATTGCTTCCATTATTTAAAAAGTTGGTTGTAAACAAACTTCAATGCGCCACCGGCAACAAAGTCCATCAAGGAGATAATAGCCGTTATAACAAGAGTAGACGCAAGAACAATCATAGTTGACTGTTGAAGCTGGTCCCAATTTGGCCAGGTTACTTTCTCCGTCAGTTCCTTGTAGGATTCCTTTACATAATTAACTGTCTTGTTCATTTACTTAATTTGTAAATCCACGCATCAGCGGGATTGGTTTTAAAATATTTTATTATGAAAGCGAAAGAAAACAATAGTGTGTTCAGATCTTTCATTTCCAAACATCATTTCAATTTAACCTGCACGGGCACTAGGATTCGAACCCAGATCAAAGGTTTTGGAGACCCGTATGCTACCATTGCACCATGCCCGTATATGTTTTGGACCCGTATCCCGCCAACGGCGGGACCATGCCCGTATATGTTTTGGACCCGTATACCGCCAACGGCGGCACCATGCCCGTATATGTTTTGGACCCGTATCCCGCCAACGGCGGCACCATGCCCGTATAGAAAGCTAAAAGCTATTCCGTGTTACCGAAACAGCTTTTAGATCTTATTTTGCAAATATAATAATCTTTTCCTTGCCACCTACCCCAGAATAAACCCGATAAAGACAGGCTTTTATTACTTAATGATCTCAGTAACCTGGCCTGCACCTACAGTACGACCACCTTCACGTATAGCGAATTTCAAACCTTTTTCCATCGCAATAGGCTGGATCAGTTTAACTTTTAGTGAAGTATTATCACCAGGCATTACCATTTCAGTTCCTGCATTCAATTCCACTTCACCGGTTACATCAGTTGTACGGAAGTAAAACTGGGGACGATATTTCTGGAAAAATGGAGTATGACGACCACCTTCATCTTTACTTAATACGTAAACTTCGCATTTAAATTCAGTATGCGGGGTTATAGAGCCTGGTTTGCAGATAACCATTCCGCGACGGATCTGAGTTTTCTCAATACCACGTAATAACAAACCAGCATTATCTCCTGCTTCACCTTCGTCCAGCAATTTGCGGAACATTTCCACACCTGTAACTACCGAAGTAA
>JBGTNK010000267.1:0-9166 GCA_041743125.1 Chitinophagaceae bacterium | reverse complement strand
CTGGCTCCTTTTGCATTCATGATAAAATTTAATTCTAATTCTTCATGGCTATGCAGGGGAAAGTCGAATTCTGATTTGACCCGGGTAAAGATGGTAAAACAATCGCTGCTGGTAAGGGGGGTTATTTCCCGCAAAATATTCTTAGGCATACAATCGGTTGAAAAATAAAATTATAATAATTAAGATAAAATAGTATTATTTTTTATGGAATTCACTTAATTCATTATTGATCAGGATGGATATAGGTCCCTAATCTTGTTGAATTTTGTCAGATAGTGAATTTGTTATTATCAGGTAAAATAGTATTAGTTATCAGGATTGATCTTCGGTTTCTTTGTACAAACATTTTGCTTTATGAGAAAATCTTCGTTTTTCGGGGCGTTTGTACTGCTTGTATGTACACTGCCTTTCTCAAGTCTATTTGCCCAGGACAAAAGAATATCCGGCACCATCACAGATGAAACCGGAAAACCGCTGCCCGGAGCTACTATTTCAGTTAAAAGGAATCCCAATCTCGCTACAGCTACCGGTAGCAACGGACAGTATTCCCTGATGATACCTTCCGGACAAGTCACTCTAGTCATTTCATATGTGGGTATGGAAAATTCCGAGATAAATGTTTCAAATAAAACAGTAATTGATGCCAGTCTGAAATCAGCTTCTTCTGCCATGTCAGAAGTGGTGGTTGTAGGTTACGGCAAATCAAAAAGAGCTAACCTCACCACAGCCCAGACATCCATTTCATCTAAAGAAATAGAGAAGACGGTTAATACTACTATCGAGCAGGCCATACAGGGTCGTTCGGCCGGGGTATATGTTACTCAAAATTCAGGACAACCCGGAGGAGGCATTTCAGTAAATATCAGGGGTATCAACTCTATCAATGGAAATACAGAACCACTTTATGTGATTGACGGAGTGCAGATCCAGGGCGGAGGTTCCGCCAGTTCTTCCAATCCCCTGGCCGGGCTTAACCCCTCGGATATTGAAGACATGCAGATCCTGCAGGGACCATCCGCTACTGCTATTTACGGAAGCCGGGGAACCAATGGAGTCATCCTGATAACAACTAAACGGGGTAAGGCCGGTGATGCCAAAATAAATTATAATGCTCAGTATAATATTCAGACTCCGCCCAAAAGGGTAAATATTATGAATCTGCCCCAATATGCGCAGATGACGATTGATTACAAGGCAATAGCCGGGGGAACAGTAAGGGAAGAATTGCTGGATCCATCTATTTTAGGACCGGGAACTGACTGGCAGAATGAATTATTTGACAATGCTGCCATGCAAAAACACCAGCTGAGCCTTAGCGGTGGTAATAACACTTCTACTTATTACATGTCAGGAGAATATTTAAAGCAGGATGGTATAGCTGAAGGATCCGGATTTAACAGGTATAACTTCAGGATCAACCTGGACAACAAGCCGAGAAAATGGTTAACCCTGGGGGCAAACCTGAGCTTTAATCAAACCAATGAAAGTCTTACCACCAGCCAGGAAAACATTATTTCAAGAGCTATTCAACTGAGCCCGGAGGTACCGGTTAAAACAATAAGTGGATCATGGGGTGGTGGGGACCTGTCGAACCCGGCCCATCAATTTGCCCCGGTAAATCCTGTTGCCATTGCACAGATTTCTACTAATAAAAACACAAGACGCCAGTTTTTAGGTGGGTTAAATGCGGCTTTTAATATTACAGAGGGTCTTGTTTTCAGAACTTCCGTTAATACCAATGTGGGTTATTTAAACTCCACTTACTATATGCCCACCTATTCTATTGGATGGGCAATTAATCCTATTGCTAATCTTTCAAATGGTACAGGCCAGAATACATATTGGAACTGGAACCAACTGCTTGAATACAATAAACAATTTGGTAAGCACAATGTGGGTTTGATGGCCAGCCATGAGGCGCAGGCATCCAACTGGAAAAATGTTTCAGCATCGCGGGCTGGATTTTTAACAAACAATATTTTTGACCTGAATGCAGGAAATTCCGCTTCGGCTACTAATTCCGGCGGTTCAGGGGATTGGGCTATGGAGTCTTACCTGGGAAGAGTGAATTATAATTATGACAATCGGTACCTGCTTACAGGTACTGTTCGGCGGGATGGATCGGTAAACTTTGGTCCTGAAAACAGATGGGGAACCTTTCCTTCCCTGTCGGCAGCATGGAGAGTAACCCAGGAGGAATTTTTTAATGTTCCTGTAATAAATGAATTGAAACTTCGCTTGGAAACGGGTCTTACCGGAAACCAGGGTGGCGGTAATGCGGCCATTTATTCTCCCTTAAGCGCCGGAGTTACTGCCTGGGGCACTGGCTTCTTACCTTCAGTTTATCCAAATCCAAAACTGCAATGGGAAGAAACCAGGACAGATAATATTGGAATCAACCTCGGGTTACTAAAAAACAGGATCTCTCTCGATTTTGATTATTACGTAAAGAATACAGATAACCTGATCATGCCTGCTGGTTTACCCTGGTACATGGGTACTGCCGGAACTGCTTCAGTAGCGCCACCCACAGTTAATGCAGGCTCACTGAAAACAAAGGGATGGAGTTTTAATGTGAATACAGTTAATATTAATTCCAATGATTTTAAATGGGAAACCAACCTCAACCTGTCGAATTTCAAGAGTGTAATAAAAAGTTTGAATTCGGACCAGGCTTTTTTTGAGCGTAGTTCCTGGTGGTTAAATCAGGCAGATCCCTGGACTCAGCGGTCAGCTATTGGTCTTCAACCCTGGTTATTCAGAGGCTATATAGAGGAAGGTATTTTTCAGTCTGTAGATGAAATTGCTAAAAGTGCAGTCCCGGTGGATAATAGTGGTAACCGGTATCCTACTTCACCTACCGCAGGTATATGGATAGGAGATGTAAAATTTAAAGACATAAATGGCGATGGTAAAATTGACGTAAATGATAAAACATATATTGGCAATCCCTGGCCAAAATTGTTTGGAGGATTTACCAATACTTTCAGCTATAAAGGAATTGAATTGAGTGTCCTGATAACAGGCACGTACGGCAACGACATTTACAATTTCATTGCCTGGGAAAACTCCAATCCAAATAATATTAACCTGGGCCGGAATTTATACAAGCATGCGCTGGAATATGCAAAACTTACAACGGACGGCAGTGGCAATCCCATTATAGCTAACCCGGGCACAGATGTAGCCAGGTTTATTGCCGGCGCAGATGTTAACGGAAATTTCGCCCGTCAAACCAGCAAGTGGGTAGAGGATGGATCTTTCATCCGTTTAAAAAATATTTCACTATCCTACAATTTACCAGAATCATTACTCTCAAAAATTAAATTGGTGAATAATTTAAGAGCTACCATAGGAGCTCAAAACCTGGCAACCATAACCGGTTATTCAGGCTTTGATCCCGAAGTAGGCGCATATGTAGGCAGGGATGCTTCAACAAGTAACCAGGCTATCGGCCTTGATTATGGCCGTTATCCGCTGACACCCATTTATACATTTAGCCTGAATGTTAATTTTTAAAGTTTATTACAATGAGAAAAATTAATTATAAATATTTCCTGGCCGGTTTATTATTACCAGTTACGTTTTTTACATCCTGCAAAAAGGATTTCCTGGAAAAACCTCCCACCGATGCTATTGTAGATGCCGGATTTTATAAAACGGATGAGCAGGTGCTGGCTGGTACCGGATCGCTATATAATCGTGTTTGGTTTGATTATAACGACAAAGCTTTTTATAACCTTGGGGATTTCAGGTCGGGAACTACCTTCTCGGCTTACAACGACAGGGGTAATGTATTGTTTAATACTACAGCCGAAAACGGAGAAAATAATGCGGCCTGGCGGGCATTTTTTAATGTAGTTGCCCAGTCAAACCTGACAATTATTAATATTAATAAAAATGCAGGCGAAGGTGTTTCTCCCGCTATCAAAAGGATGGCAATTGCCGAAGCAAGATTTATGCGTGCACTTGCTTACCGTTACCTGGTGATGAACTGGGGGGAGGTACCTGTGATTGAAAATAACCTTGATTATTTAAATGATACCACACTTCAGAGAAACACTATACCAAGTGTCTGGCGGTTTATTACCCGTGAAATGAAAGCGGTTGCCGCTGACTTACCGGAAACAGCGGTTCAGCCCGGAAGAATTACAAAATGGTCTGCTGAAGGAATGCTGGCTCGTTTTTACCTTACCCGCTCTGGTGTTGAAGCCAACGGAGGTCAAAGAAAACAGGAATATTTAGACAGTGCAAAATTTTATGCGCAGCGGGTTATTACAAATAGCGGTGCCCAGCTTCTGCCAACCTATGAGGAGTTGTTTAAGTTTCCTTATGATAATAATAAGGAATCCTTATTTGAGCTGCAGTGGGTTTTCCAACCGGGATCATGGGGAGTACAGAACAGTATGCCTGCCTATTTAAATTTTAGCCCCGACATCGCCAATGGTGATGGCTGGGGAGGCGATAAAGGTGCTACCTGGTGGATGCTAAAACAATATGAGGGATTCGATGTGATGGCCGATACATTGATAAGAGGCAGAACAATTGATCAGCGGTTAAAAGCAACATACATGTTGCCAGGTGCCGTTTACCCCGAAATCACTCAAACAGTAAATGGTGTAGATCAGCGACTGGTCTTTCCTTATGTCAATAACGATGTGAATTTTGCCAGCGTTAAAAAATGGGTGGTTGGTCAGTCGAAAGACATGGGTGGACAAGCCAGGCAACAGAATTATCCAAATAATACGTACATGATGCGCCTGGCAGAAATGTTCCTGGTGTATGCTGAGGCGGTTTTGGGCAATGCTGCTTCTACAACTGACGCTACTGTACTGAGCTATTTCAACAAAGTACATACAAGAGCAGGCTTACCTCCTTTTACTCTTACTGATCCGGTAAGCGGCGCCCCAACACCACTCACATTTGATCATATATTTAAAGAACGCATGCTGGAGTTTGCTATGGAAAGTATGGCCTGGTATGATTTCGTTAGCCTGCACTATTATAATCCTAATAAAGCGTATTCTATTTTGAATAGCCAGGATCGCGGGTTTTATAAAATAACGCCGAATGTATTTCCTAATCCAACATTTTGGACCATCAGGAAAACCCCATGGGCTAACAATGAAAGAATGATCAATGCCAATGCCGGCAATTTCCGCCTGCCTATTCCATCAGCTGAGATCAGCCTGGCACCCAACCTGAAAAAACCTGCCGTTGATTACCCATAAGATTTTTAAATTAATTCTATATAAATGCTACGTCAAATGAAATCAATTAATTTATACAAAATGTTCCTGTTTGTGCTGATTTTAACAGGCACATTGCTATCATGTACTAAGGATAATAATGATGGGGAACCCCGCATAAAATATGTAAGGCTTACAAATCCTGCTTCATCTGATTCTTTACTAGTAGGAGCCAGCCAGGGCCGGTTGATTGCAGTAATGGGTGAAAACCTTGGAAAAGTTACAGAAGCCTGGTTTAATGACAAGCCTGCGAGTCTGAATCCAACTTATATCACAAATACATCAATCATTGTACGGGTTCCTGCTCCCATTCCTTTATTGATCAACAATAAACTCAGGCTTGTTTTCAGCAATGGAAGGGAACTGCTGTACGATTTTGAAGTACAGATCAGCAAGCCGGTTGTAAGCAGTATGGTTAGTGAATTTGTAAACGAAGGAGATATTGCAACAATACGGGGTAATTTTTTTTATGAACCCCTGAAAGTAACGTTTGAAGGAGGTGTTACCGGTGAGATAGTGACAGTAACAGATCAGCAAATTCAGGTGAGGATACCAGCTGGCGCTAAATCAGGACAAATAGTGGTTTCTACAAATTTTGGAGTAACAAAATCTGAATTCTGGTTTCGTGATAACAGGAATTTATTTATCAGCAGCGATCCTTATGAAGGATGGTGGAATTCTTCTTATGTGGTAACCAACCCTGGCCCCGGCGATCCGCTTAAGATCAATGGTAATTATATCCGCTACAAAAAATTTACAGGATCCTGGAGCTGGAATGAACTGGCAGGAGGTCCCGCCACGGCCATGCCAAATCATAGTAAAAATATTCCCGATGCTGCCATTTTAAAACCAGAGGACTTTAACCTGAAGTTTGAGGTGAACACTCTGAAACCCTACAATGCAAGTATTATCAGGATAAATGCAGGATTAAGTTCGGAAGATAATAATGCTTACCAGTGGAAACCACCCTTTGATACGAAAGGCCAGTGGGAAACTGTTATCATTCCTTTTGAAGAAGTAGTGGCAAGTTATGCAGTGAAACCAGTAATAAATCCGAATGGTTATTGGACCCGGCTATTGATTCAGGGCCCCGGCGACCTGGATGCTGATATCAGCTTTGATAATTTCCGCGTGGTACCCAAGATCAGCAAATAAAATAATTATTATCTAAAGCATTTATAATTTAAAATGATGAATAAAATTATTAACGGAAGGTTTTTTGCCATATGCCTTGTATTAGCAATGGGTTTAATAACCTCCTGCGAAAAAAATAATGATGTCAATGTAAAAGACATTCAATTACTGAGTTTTGGTCCCACAGGCGCAAAACATGGAGATACATTACGGTTTATTGGTAATAACCTGAATAAAGTTTCGGCCATCGAGTTTACAGGTGGGGCGGCTGCTATTGTGAATCAAAAAGATTTTAAGCAACAAACCTCAGAACTTATTCTTCTGCTTGTGCCGGCAGCAGCGGAAAAAGGATTTGTCACACTAAAAACCGAAGCAGGGGATATCGTTTCAAAAACACAGTTTAACCTGAATGTGACAACCACTGTTACATCAATGACAATAGAATCCCGGCCTGGTGAAAATATTACCATAAGCGGTAATTATTTGAATTGGGTAAAGAGCATAACTTTTGCCAAGGATAAAACGGTTCAAACTTTTGTCAGTAAAACCATTGATAAGATTGTTGTAAAAGTTCCTGAAGATGCCCAAACCGGGCCCCTTGTTCTTACTTATGGTGGCACTGATTCCTCCGAAGTGGAAACAGCCGATACATTAAAAGTGAGTTTACCGGTAGCCAATACTTTTTCTCCAAACCCGGTGAAACATCAGACGAACGTTACCATTACCGGAACCAATCTTGATTTGGCGAACAAATTATTTTTTACTGGTGTTTCATCTGCTGTAACAACATTTGTAAGCCAGTCTGCTACTCAACTTGTGGTAAGTATTCCGGCAGGAACAAAAAAGGGTAAGATAATTTTAGAAGCGGCATCCGGAGTTTCTACTGTGTCAAACGCTGAGTTGGATGTACTTTTACCGGCCATTATTACTATGGCGCCGAACCCTGTTGACCCGGGTACAAACCTTACGATCACAGGAACAAATTTTGACCTGGTTACCTCTGTTACTTTTGATAATGCACCAGCTGTTACGTCATTTGTTAGCCAGTCAGCTACCCAGATTGTAGTTCAGGTTCCCAATGGAGTATTGAGAGGTAAAATAATATTAGGTGTTCTGAATTCAACGGTTATCGTTCAATCTGCAGATATTTTGGAAATAACCGGCAGCGTTCCACCACCTACCATGTCACTCCCAATTTATAATGATGCTGTTACTTCCAACTGGAATGGTTGGATCGGTGGCGGATGGGGTGGTACATCTAACAGGGATAATACAGCTCCTGTACGGGAAGGATCCAAATCAGTTAGGATTGATTATGTTGGCGGTTATGGGTCTCCCTTACAATTAGGTGGTGCCAATATTGATCTTTCACCTTACACATCATTTAAAGTTTCAATCTATGGCGGTCCCGGTACAACAGGGAAAAGAATCAATATAGGAATTAACGGGGGTGATTCTTATACAATAAACCTGGTAGAAGGTAAGTGGACAGATTATTCCATCCCCGTTTCTACGCTTACTGCTGCAACAGCATTAAAAGAAATTTGGGTAAAAGAATACAGTGGTACAGGAGGGTTTACAATTTATGTGGACGCATTAGGTTTAAATTAATAACCAGTGGGTTTATAATAAAAAAGACTGGCTGTAGCAATTTCAAAACGCAGTACTCTTTTATATTAACTGTGGATTAATAAGTATTCATCATTGCCAATGAAAAAGATACTCAACCTGCTTACTGTAGTGTTTGTATTTGCTGCAATAAATTTAAGGCCATCATTGGCCATTGCGCAAGATTTGCCTATTGATAAAAAGGCAACTAAAGAAACGGTCAATCTTTATCACAACTTAAAAGCGCTGCAGAAAAAAGGGTTCATGTTTGGCCACCAGGATGCTCTGGCTTATGGGGTAGGATGGCAATATGAAAAAAGCAGGAGCGATATAAAAGATGTAACGGGTGATTATCCTGCCGTTTATGGATGGGAGTTAGGTAATCTTGAATTAGATCATTTAACCAACCTGGATAGTGTGCCCTTTGCCAGAATGAAGCAGCTGATCCGGGATGGATATAATAGAGGAGGAGTGATAACTATTAGCTGGCACTTAAATAATCCATTGACCGGAAAAACGGCATGGAACCCTGCTGAGGGTACGATGAAGTCAGTTTTACCCGGTGGCGAAAAGCATGAGCTTTTTAAAATATGGCTAAACAAGGTCGCTTCTTTTCTAAATGATTTAAAAGGAAGTAAGGGAGAATTTATCCCTGTTATTTTCCGTCCTTATCATGAATTAAATGGTAGCTGGTTTTGGTGGGGTGGCAAGAATAGTACGGCAGAAGAATTGCAAAGTCTCTGGCGGTTTACCGTATCTTATTTACGTGATGAAAAAAAATTACATCATCTCTTATACGCCTATAATACAGATCGATTTTCTACAAAAGAAGATTACCTGGATAAATATCCGGGGGATGAATGGGTAGATCTTATCGGATTTGATATCTATCAGCGCAACAATACCAATGAACAATTTATCAGCGATATAGACAAGATGCTCTCCCTGCTTGATGGGATGGCAAAAGAAAAAAATAAAATTGCCGCTCTCACTGAATTCGGAGGTAATCTCAAAGATAATAACTGGTGGACCGATACCTTTCTAAAAGGAATAGGCTCGCATCAAATAGCATATGTTTTAGGATGGCGAAACGCCGGTGGCAAACCAGGTGGCACATTTGAAGCTTATGTTCCTTATAAAGATCATGGTGCCAGCGAAAATTTTAAAAAATTTTA
>JBGTNK010000266.1:0-2445 GCA_041743125.1 Chitinophagaceae bacterium | reverse complement strand
ACCGGAACGGAAACCCGTGTATTGCTCATTTTAGCATTGTCTCCCAACGAGACCATAGAGAGAACCCGACTGCAAAAAGAAATATGGGAAGATGACGGTGTTATTGTGGGACGCAGTCTGGATATGTTCATATCAAAACTTAGAAAAAAACTGGAATTTGATCCGAATATCAAAATTGTTGTTAGCCGCGGCAAAGGATATAAGCTTGAAATTAGCTCTTAAGAAAATCATCCCGCTCCGAACAGATAGTATTAGAATTCAGTTTGGCATTTGTAACTCTAAAGTGAACTACGTAATGCGGTATCATTAAAAGAATTATCCTTCTTTCGTCGCAAAGGTTACTTAATTTCGGCTTCTCCGCAAAGTTTACTGTTAGGGACTTTGCGTTTACAACAATCCCGTTAGTCGAATTGGAATGGGCCCTTCGAGGTTTTCGAGAGAGTTCCCTGAGTCTTTCATAACCTTCGTTTTCAAATCGAGCTATGATTTTATACGCTGTTGGTCTCGAAATTTCAAAGCTGCTACAGCGTTCTGTGATGGTGTAATTTCCTGTTCGCCTTTCACAGATAAATTCAATTTTTTTTCCATAATCGTTGATACTTTCCAAGGCATGACAATTTGAATTTAGGTTCAAATTGCAATCTAAGAAGTGTAAACGATGTTTATATAACTCTGTAAAGGATGTTTATATATCGTACCACATTGCTCACCACCTATGAGCATAGTGTATTATGCACTTTATCCCATTTGTCAAGCTATCCTTTATTTGACCTTTTAAGAATTACGGCAATCTGTCCTAACTCATTGGTAACAATGTCTTTAATAAAGCATTACAGGTCTTTGATTGCTTGCGCAATTTGGGCGGGGAGTTCATTCATATCCGTTGCCTTATTGAGATAACTTGATGCTCCGAGTTTGAGAAATTCATTGATACTTTCTTCGGAAAAATAAGTGGAATACATAATGACCGGAATATGTTTAAGTTTCCCATCTCTTTTTAATTGCTTCAAACATTCGCGTCCGTCCATGCGGGGCATGTTTACATCAAGGAAAATAAAATTTGGCAACTGTTCTGCTTTTCGTAATTGGCTGAGTGCATCTGCACCGTCATAGGCTTCAAGGCATACAGCTGAATTAAGTATTTTGGTGAGTACTGCTTCTTTGAAAAAGAACCTGTCGTCTGAATCGTCGTCTATTATCATAAAAAATATTTTCTCCATAGTCGGGGCTGGGCTATTTATAGTATTTGTTTAAATGGAAGTATTATATGAAACGATGCTCCTTTATTTATTTTTGCATTTGCAAAAATTGCTCCTTGGTGATTTTTGATAATTTTTTTTGTGAGTGCCAAGCCAATGCCTGTGCCGGCAAAAGTTTCTTTGTTGTGCAGACGCTGAAAGATGGTGAATATTTGTTTTGAATATTGTTGTTCAAAGCCGATGCCGTTGTCTTTGAAAATAATTTCAACATAAGCTTTTGACGGATTGAAGGTGGGATATTTTTTAATTTGTTTTTCTGAAAGTTTGCGCGATGTGATGGTGATAACTGGCGGCACATCTTCTCTTGAAAATTTAAGGGCGTTGCTTATGAGGTTGTAAAAAAGCTGGTTCATCTGCATAGGAATTGCATCTATGGTTGGGAATTCATCAAATTTTATTTGGGCTTTCTTTTCGTATACGAGTAATTCAAATTCGTCTAAAATATTTTTTAGTGTTTCATTCAAATCGGTTTGCACAATTAATTTTTCGTGCTGTAGCAAGCGGGAAAAATTGAGCAGGTCGCGGATAAGGGTTGACATGCGCAAAGAAGAGCTTTCGATTTTGTCGAGATAGGATTTTGCTTCTGTGCTCAATTCATCTTTCCGATTGTCCTGTAACAACTTGGAAAAGGTTAAAATTTTCCGCAATGGCTCCTGCAAATCGTGGCTGGCTACATGGGCAAACTGGTCTAACTGGGTGTTGGTTTGCTTTAGTTCTTCGTTCGATATTTTGAGTGAAGCGGTTCGCTCTTTTACATTTATTTCTAATGAGCCCGACAGTTCACGATACCGTTTTTCGCTTACTTCAATTTGTTTTTTTGCAAGCACTTTCTCGGTAACATCTTCAATGGCAAGCAATATTAATGGCTCTTCTGCTTTTTTGTTTTTAACCTGCCGTGCATTCATCAACAGGGTGCGCTCACCCAATACAGGAAGCTTAAGAATAATTTCAAAGTCATCTATCTGTTTTTTTTGAGAAAGGACTTTTATGAGTAACGAGCGCAGTTTATCATTATCAAATTGATGATGCTTTATTTCATAAAACCATTTGTTTTGCGTTTCCTTTTTATCTACATTGAATTTTTCGTAAAAGGCAGCATTGGCAGTTTTTATGCAAAGGAATTTATCAAGAACAATTAACGGATGGCGAATAGTACTCACGATACTGTCTGAATAATCATAGGCTG